>JADGPV010000016.1 GCA_017882245.1 Bacteroidales bacterium
AGATATCTTTCCGCAAATCTGTTTCCGGCAGCGGAAAGGATTAATAGAATCATTGGACGTCTAATTATCATTGAATATGAAAGTCTTAAAATTCGGGGGCACCTCTGTAGGAAGTGCCGATAGCATAAGAACAGTAATTGAGATCATCAGAGGACAAAGTGAGCCTTTAGTGGCTGTCTTTTCTGCACTTTCCGGTATAACAAACAAGCTTTCCGATTGTCTTGATCTGGCAGCACGGAAAGATGATAAATACCTGCAGGTGTTAGACGATATTGAAAAAAGACATGTGGCAACGGCCATGCAACTCCTTAAGCCTGAAAGCGCTCTTAACGTTTTTGAAAAGATAAAGGAGCTTAAGGCGAGATTAACGGAAATATTGGATGGGATTTCAAATATTGGCGAAGTCACATTGCGGTCATCCGATCTGGTGCTTGGCTTTGGCGAACAGATGTCAATTCAGGTTATTTACGCTGTAATGTCAGAGAATTTTGTTGATGTCATACACATTGACGCAAGGGATTTGATCTTCACCAAATTAATCAACGGAGCAGAGAGGGTTGAAAGTGAAATCACTGAGAAAGCAATAAAAGAAAAATTGGTACCGGACAAAGGCCTCATAATTACATCCGGTTATATTTCTACCTCAGTCAACGGTTATCCTACCACGCTCGGCAGGGGTGGATCAGATTACTCCGCATCCCTAATTGCAGCGGCTTTAAACGCTGATACTCTTGAAATTTGGACTGATGTAAGCGGAATTTACACTGCAGACCCATCGTATACTGAAGATGCTTATCCCATACCTGAGTTATCGTATGCCGAAGTCCTTGAGCTCAGCCATTTTGGGGCCAAGGTAATCTATCCTCCAACGATCCAGCCAGTGATGAAAAAAAAGATACCTGTGCTGGTGAAGAATACGTTTGCGCCAGCTGAACAAGGTACAAGGATAAGTGATAAGCCTTCAGGAAATGGGAATGTTCTTAAGGCAGTATCATCCGTAAATGAGGTCTGTCTGGTATCACTGACCGGAAGCGGCATGGTTGGTGTGGTAGGAATTGCATCAAGGATGTTCACTGCTCTTGCAAGTAATAATATCAATGTAATCCTGATAACTCAGGCATCATCGGAACAATCAATATGCATCGCCATAGATCAGAAGTCGGGTGAGAGAGCATGTGAAGTACTGAACGATGAATTTGAGTTGGAAATTCAGGCGGGCAGAGTAAGAAAATCAATACTTGAAAAGGGATATTCAATTGTTGTAATGGTAGGGGAAGGCATGAAGTACTCTGTCGGTATAAGCGGACAAGCATTTTCGGCACTGGGAAAAAACGGCATTAATATCCATGCGATTGCACAGGGATCTTCTGAATTGAACATTTCGGTAGTTGTGAAAACCAGTGATTGTCACAAAGCTGTAAATGCAATTCACCAAGAGTTTCTGCTTTCTGTGAATAAGATAATAAACCTGTTTATTGTGGGTACAGGCAATGTCGGAACAGCCTTTATAAAACAGATACTCTCACAAACCACATTCTTCATCTGTGAATATCAGACTGATTTCAGAATTGTTGGCCTGGCGAATTCAAGGAAAATGCTGATCAGAAAAAAAGGGATAGAGGAAAAGGACTGGAAAAATGTCATGATGTCGAGCGAAAGGGGATCCAATCTTAAAGAGTTTATTGATGAAATGTTCAGGCTGAACCTGTCAAACTCAATTTTTATTGATAATACTGCAAGTGCTGATGTTTCTCAATCATATGAACGCATACTTTCCAAAAGTATTTCTATTGTTACATGCAATAAGATCGCCGCATCATCGCAATATGATAACTATCTTAAATTGAAAAAGATAGCAATCGGGAAGAGGGTCCATTTCAGGTTTGAGAGCAATGTAGCGGCAGGATTGCCCATAATACAGACGATAGATAATATGGTGAAAACAGGCGATCAGCTTTACCGCATAGAAGCTGTGCTTTCCGGAAGTCTTAATTTTATCTTTAACAACTATTGCATCGGTATGAAATTCAGTGATTCTGTGCTCAAAGCGATGAAGGAAAATTTTACAGAACCTGATCCATTGATAGACCTGCGCGGTGATGACGTTTCGAGAAAACTGCTGATACTTGTCAGAGAAGCTGGGATAAAGATTGAGGCTTCTGATATTATTTTCGAAAGCTATCTTCCTCATCCGTTGCCTAAGATTTTCAAAGCCGACACGTTTCAGGATCAAATAAAAAGTTATGATGAATATTTTGAAAAGGTAAGAGAGGGTACTGCTGTTAGGAATGGAAGGATGAGGGTTATAGCCAGTTATGAAAACGGTAAGGCTGGCATTTGCCTGAAGGAAGTTGGTTCCTCTCATCCGTTTTTCTACATTGACGGAAACGATAATGTCGTTTCAATTTATTCAAAGCGCTATCCTGACAGACCGTTGATAATAAAGGGTGCTGGGGCAGGTGCTGATGTAACTGCCTCAGGAATTTTTGCGGATATCCTTTCAATAATAAATAATTGAAGATATGGGCAGAAAAGTAAGGGCAAAAGCCACAGCAACAGTATCAAACCTTAACTGTGGATTTGATATCCTCGGACTAGCGATCAGAGAGCCATACGATTTTGTTGAACTCGAAATGACCGACAGCGGAGTGGTTGAAATTGCCGGGATAAAGGGATGCGACAGTCTCAGCCATGATCCGGAAAAGAATGTGGTGGGGGTAGTGCTGAATGCCATGATCAGAAAGTCAGGTACAAAGGCCGGCCTCAGGGCGTTTATCGAAAAAGGAATAACACCGGGAAGCGGCATCGGCTCAAGCGCTGCGAGCTCGGCCGCAGCAGCATTTGCTGCAAACGACCTGATGGGCAGGATCTTTTCGCCGAAGGAGCTTGTGACATTCGCCATGGAGGGTGAACAGCTGGCATCAGGCACGGCGCATGCCGATAATGTTGCACCGGCACTCCTGGGGGGCATAACACTTATCCGCAGCTATGAGCCGCTTGATATTGTCCAGGTCAATGTACCTCCTGAACTCTTCTGTGTTGTCATTCATCCTGACATGGAGATAAAAACTTCCACGGCGAGAGCGATCCTCGATAAACACATTACATTAACAACTGCCGTGAAGCAGTGGGGCAATGTCGGGGGTCTGATCGCAGGACTCTTCAGCGAGGACTATGACCTCATAGGCAGATCTCTTACAGATCATGTTGCAGAGCCAAAACGCTCAGCCCTTATTCCCGGATTTCATGAACTTAAAAAAACAGCCATACAGCACGGGGCTCTGGGTGCCGGTATCTCAGGATCAGGCCCTGCTGTATTTGCACTATGCCGTGGAGAATTGAGCGCGAAAACCGTTATCAGCGGCATGAGGGCATTCATGGAAACGCTGGGGATTAAGTATAATGCTTACCTTTCACCTGTTAATAGGGAAGGTGCAACTATTTGCTAATTAGTAATATATAAGATTCCAGATGCGATATTGCAGCATAAGGGACAGGAGTGTCAAAGTCACATTCAGGGAAGCGGTCAGCCGGGGGATATCATCTGATATGGGATTGTTCATGCCGGAGCGCATCCCGGTAATGGAGCCAGAATTCTTCAGGAGACTTCCGGGAATGACACTCCCTGAGATTGCATTTGAGGTCGGCCTTGAGTATGTCGGAGATGAGATACCCTCAGGCGTACTAATGACAATTTGTGAAGAAGCTTTTAATTTCCCCGTAGAGCTCAGAAAGATAAGCGCCGGGAAACAAGTACTGGAACTCTTCCATGGACCAACTGCTGCATTCAAGGACTTCGGCGCGAGATTCATGTCGCGGTGCATAAAGTATTTTTCAGGGATCAATGACCGAAGGACGGTCATCCTTGTAGCAACCTCGGGAGACACGGGCGGAGCAATAGCGTCAAGCTTCCTGGGATTGGAAGGGATTGATGTTATTATTCTTTATCCCTCGGGGAAAGTCAGTAAACTCCAGGAGAATCAGATGACAACAATGGGGCAGAATATAACTGCCCTTGAGGTTGAGGGAACCTTCGATGACTGCCAGGCCATGACAAAAAGCGCTTTCAAGAAACTGGAAACTCATGGAAAGATAAAGCTGACTTCGGCTAACTCAATAAACATTGCCCGCCTTATTCCGCAGAGCTTTTATTATTATTATGCCATCGGCCGTGCCGGCTCCGGGCAAAAAGTTGTCTCTGTGCCAGGCGGCAACTTTGGAAACCTTACAGGCGCTATCATGGCATGGAAATCAGGTCTGCATATTGAACATTTCATTGCATCCACCAACATCAATAAAGTAGTTCCTGAATATCTGAGGACAGGTGTTTACAGCCCGCACACTTCCATTCAAACCATTGCCAGCGCCATGGATGTAGGCAACCCTGGTAATTTTGAGAGGATGCTTTACATGTTTGGCAAGGACAGGGACACGATGGCTTCAAAGGTGTCAGGCTTCTGGTTTGATGATGATCAGATAAGACAGCATATCAGAGAGGAATATGAGAGGTCGGGATACATCCTTGATCCTCACGGAGCTGTTGCCAGCCTGGGACTGGAAAGTTACCTTAAGGACCACCCTGGTTCAACAGGCATATTTGTCGCGACAGCTCACCCTGCTAAATTCCGGGAAACAGTAGAGCCTGTTATCGGCACCACGGTTGCATTGCCCAACACCTTAAAAGGGTTTTTACAGGGTAAGAAGGAAAGCATTGTCATGGCACCGGATTATGGTTGCCTGGAAGGTTTTCTGAAAGATAAATACAGTCTGTAATAAATATCAGAGTCGTTAATAAACATTAAAACCACCCTGTCCTGTATCTTTTTATGCTTTTCGCGTCTCTTCCTTTATTCTCTGGATATGTCCTCTTCCCAATCCTTTAACCTCACACCCAAGCTGGAAGTAACGCCTGATCTTGTCATCAGTAAGAATGCCGAAGCAGTCAATAATAGCTGCCGGTTGTCCGATTGTCTTCACCACCTTGTCAGGGTCAAGATCCATGTATGCTGAATGCGGAACGGCAAGGATGACTGCCTCAGCTCCCCGCAGAGCCTTCGAAAGATTCTGCTCGATCCTGATCTCCTTCAGCTTCTCCTGGTTGCGGAAGAACTGTGACTTGCTCTGGCCCTCACCCGGATATGTATCCTGCTGCTCAAACTCCCACCAATGCTCTACATAGGGGTCGTGAACGCGGATCTCGGCGCCCATCTCAGCAAGTTTGCGTATCACTATCTCCGAGCCGCTGTAACGTGTGTCTCCCACATCTTCGCGGTACGCGGCTCCCAGTACAAGCACATCAGATGCTGCAATAGGTTTGCCCATGTTACGGAGTGCATCACGGGTGAGTTGTCCCACATGCAGTCCTCTGGTGTCGTTAATATCAATTGCCATTGGGGTGATTTTGAATATATCATCCTCAAAACCAAGTATATGCTTATATGCCCAAACCCCCAGTCCTCCGTCTTTGGGGAGGCAGTATCCGCCCACTCCGGGTCCGGGGAAGATCATATTGCTGTGCGTGGGTCTCATTTTGATAGCCTTGATGACCTTGATCAGGTCAACGCCATTGCGCTCTGCAAAGAGACTCCATTCATCAAGGAAAGCCAGAATGGTTGCACGGTAACTGTTCTCAACAATCTTGGCCGTCTCTGACTCGATGGGCCTGTCCATCACCGTAAGCGGGAATTTTTTAGTGTTCAGCACCTCGGTAAGGAACTTCACGACACGTTTTTTTGCCTCTTCGTTGATGCCGCTGCATACCCTCCAGAAATCACGGATACTGGCAACATAATTCCGTCCCGGCATGACCCTCTCATAGCTATGAGCCAGCAGAGGATCTGTTTTGATGCCGCGCCTGGTAAATGCCTTCTTCATAATAGGATAGGCAACCTGCTCCGTTGTGCCGGGAGCTACAGTAGTCTCAATGAGCACAAGGGCATCTGGCTTGATATGTTCAGCTATGACGCCCAGTGAAGCTTCGAGAGCTGCCATATCGGTCTCCCCCGCACGTACGTTGCCAAGTTCTTCCTTGATATAATCGCACTGAACGTCAACGACAACAATATCGGCAAGCTTAAGAACGTCGTATGTATAGGTGGCCATAAGTGTCTTTTTCACGTTGACACACCTTTCAATCATCGGGTCTACTTCAGGGTCTTCAGCCTTAACAGGAGATACACCGCGGTTAAGCATCGGGATCTTCCAGAAACTGCGTAGGCTTGGACGCTGCATCCCTATAACGAATTTTGACGGTTTACCTTTTTCATCAACTGTATCAGCAACAATAGCAGCCATGACAGCTCCGACAAACCCTACACCCATTACCACAACTATCTCGCGGCCTTTGGCATGTTCCTGCTTTACACGTTTCTTAATGTTCTCAAATTCAGTTTTATAATCCTCTGGCTTTGGCAAGGCAAATTTTTCACCGTTAGGACTGATCGAATACTTTTCACTCATGTTGTTTATATTTATAATTACAGTTGATTTCAGAAGTGTATAAAACTACAAAAAGTTTCACCATCTGTTATAAGGATAATGTTTATAACTTTGGTCGGGATCAGTGATGTTAAACTGACTAAAAACAGAATTTGTTCCAATTTTTTATTCTTCCGGTAACAGAACTTAAAACTTGCTCAAATGAAAAATATTGTACCATGGTTGCTCATCACTGTTCTTGTATATGCAACTTCATGCAAGGAAAAGACATCAGAACGCTTCGATCTGCTGACCTCGCATGCATGGACGAGTGACAGCCTCCTCGCTGATGGTGTAGACGCAAGCGGTCAGGGTGAGCTTCTTGAGAAATTCAAGGGCGATATAGAATTCAATGTGGATGGCTCAGGTACCTTTGGTCAGTACACCGGGACATGGATGTTCGTTGATAATCAAACTAACCTGGTAATAGAGTCCCCTGAACTTGCTGCCGCTCTGACAACGCATATTGTGGAACTCACAAATAAATCGCTGAAGGTTACTTTCGTTTACCCGACCCTGGAGGGATCAAAAAACATCAGGATGACATTTAAGCCCAAATGATGCGGTGGTGCTCATTAATATTTACAGCTCTGTTATTTTTCATTTCCCGGGGAATTAATGCTCAGGGACTTGTAAGCGGCATGGTGTCTGACAGGAACAGCCTTGAGCCTCTGTCTGGAGTGTATGTTATTTACGGGAAAGGTGCCGGTACGAGCACTGATGAAAAGGGCACTTATACTCTTAAATGTGATACCGGTAGGGTTGAGATAACATTTAAATACGTCGGATACAAGTCTGTGACAGAAACAATTCATCTATCGCCGGATGAGAGAGTCAGATTGGACGTTGGTCTGGAGACCGAATCTCAGATAATTAACCAGATAGTGGTGAGCGCAGACAGGATGGAGCAGAAGAGATCAGAGCTGACGGTCTCAATGGAGGTAATTAAATTTGACCTGCTATCGCGAAGCCATATTACAGATGCTAAGGAACTTATCACTAAGACTCCCGGCATCGAAGTACTTGACGGTCAGGCATCAATAAGAGGAGGAAGCGGGTACAGCTACGGTGTCGGAAGCCGTGTCCTCGCTTTAGTCGACGGCCTTCCGATGATGTCGGGTGATGCCGGAAGCATCAGATGGAACTTCCTTCCTCTCGAAAACCTCTCCCAGGTGGAAATAATCAAGGGAGCCTCTTCAGTATTATACGGATCTTCCGCCCTGAACGGAGTTATAAACTTCAGGACGGCGGATGCATCAAATGTCCCGGTAACCCAGTACTTTATTGAAGGCGGGATATTTGGCAAGCCGTCGAACAAAGACTGGATCTGGTGGGATACGCCAAGGGTCTTTGCCAACGCATCCTTTTCCCACCTTCAGAAATTCGGAAGGACAGATTTAGGGGTGGGAGTGAACCTGACAACCGACAGGGGATACAGGAAATTCAACGACGAAAAGCTTGGAAGGATAAGTCTCAGGCTGAAACATTACAGCGAAAAGTTTGAAGGACTGAAATACGGATTGAACCTTAATGGCGGAGCTACGTACAAAACTGACTTTATCCTCTGGGAGAATGCCCAAACTGGAGCTTTAAAGCAGGATACATCATCAGTATCAAGCCTGCACGGATATTTCTTTTCTGCTGATCCTTTCGTTTCGTATAGCAAGACCGGCAGGATAAAACATGATTTCCGGATGCGCTGGCAGTATTCGGCTAACAAGTTCCCGGTAAGAACACAGAACGATGCGAGTTCTTCTTCTTTATATGCCGAATATCTATTCTATTACAGGATAGCTGATTTTATCAATGTCACGGCTGGTGCATCAGAAAACCGCGATGTGATTATATCTGAATTCTTTGGCGATCACCATGGATTAAATGTTGCAGGCTTTGCCCAGCTTGAGGTGAGGCCTGTCAGCAGGCTCAAGATAAGCGGCGGACTGCGGGTTGAACAGAATATCCTCGACAGTGAACGAGATAAGATCGTTCCTGTCTTCAGAGCAGGGTTGAACTTCCAGGCTGCTGATTATACATTCCTCAGGGCATCCTTCGGTCAGGGCTACCGCTATCCTTCCATTGCCGAGAAATACGCTTCAACTACTCTCGGCTCAGTAAGGATATTCCCAAGCCCTTATGTGCAGGCTGAATCCGGCTGGAGCTCCGAGATCGGCATAAAACAGGGAATGATGCTGGGGAAGATCAGGGGAGAAGGTGACCTGTCTATCTTCTTCTCGCAGAACAGTAATATGATAGAATACGTTTTTGGGATTCATCAGGATCCTTTATCAGGAACCTCCGGCGTTGGCTTCAAGGCCACAAATGTTGAACAGTCGAGGATCTACGGCACTGAGCTGGAATTCATGCTGAACAGGTCTTTCGGAGAAGCAGAAGCTACGGTGACGGGAGGGTATACATTTATCTATCCGGTAGAATATAATTCCTACACGCAACAGAACACGGATATTTATCTTAAATACAGGAGAAAACATTCCGCCAAGATGAGTTTAATGTCATCATGGAGGAAGTTTGAACTGGGATTGGATTTATATGCAAGATCAAAGACATTGAGTATTGATGATGTATTCCTGAATCCGGCGACAAGGGAACAGATCCTCCCGGGGTTTTATGGCTATTGGCAGGAAGATAATACAGGGTATTTCCTGATGGATGGCAATATTGGCTTACGGATCGGCAAGGCATTAAAAGTATCCCTGGCTGTAAAGAACATTACAAATACCGAGTATATGGGTCGACCCGGAGACATCCAGCCTCAAAGGAATTTCAGCATAAGATTGGGAGGGCAGTTTTAACCGGGGCACATCAGTTCCCTGAGAAAGTCTATCGGGAGATTAAAAAAAGTATGCACAGAAGATCATTTATTAAAACGGGCATCCTGGGAAGCATGGCAGTTGGTTTTATCAGCTGTACATCCATGGAAAAAAGTCATATTATTACCCTTAGTTTTGATGACGGAATGAAGAAATCGTTTTATAAAACTGCAGACATTTTCGAGGAAAACGACCTGCATGCCTGCCTTAATGTGATTGCTTCCGGGCATCTGGCGGGTTTCAAGCTTCCGAATGAATATCATACTGATCCCCGCGGAGATTTTAATGACTGGAACCTCCTCAGGAAGAGAGGGCATGAGATTATGCCTCATAGCTGGGATCATTCCGATCTGACCAGTATGCCACCTGACCAGGCTAAGGAAGATATAACAAAATGTCTGGAGTACTTTGAAGAGCATCTCGAGGGTTTTAAAGCTTCCGAAGCTGTATATAATTTTGCATACAATGCTTCTAATCCTGATCTTGAACAGTTCGCCCTCAGTAAAGTAAGAGCGGTACGGACGGGAGGTGAAAGCCATGTAAACCCGATTCCTCTCAAGGCCGGTCCCGTCAGATTTTGCTGCTCATCGTACGGACCGGACAATGCAGATAAATGGGTGGAACAGCAGATTAATGGTTTTCTCTCATCCAGAGGAGGATGGCTTGTTTTAAACTTACACGGACTTGATGAAGAAGGTTGGGGTCCGGTCAGTTCTAAGTTTCTGAATTATTTGCTGAAGCGCCTGGTAAAAATTGAAAATGTTGAAGTATTAGCTGCCGGAGAGCTACTGAAAAGAAGTATGGTTTGATATTCCTGATAGGTTTGCAGTGACATGCCATATCACTGTTGTAATTTTAAATGATGATTTAGAAATCGATAAAAAATGAGCGCAACCGGAAATTTATTCTCAGGAAGACCAGGTTTAAGAACCTTTCTGTTTTCGATATTAATACTGTTTGTCACACTGAATGCAGGCTCACAACCCAGAGGCGGCATAAGGTGGTCAGGGGACGGCAATTCCTATTACCGGGTAATGAACAATGAAGTCATTAAGTTCACTCTTCCGGGTAATGAAAGAGAAACGGTAATTTCAAACGGTTTGCTTACTCCGGATGGAAACTCCGGCCCTTTAAAAATACGATTCTATGCATTTTCAAATGATCAGCGGAAGGCATTAATATTCACCAACACAAAAAAAGTATGGAGATTGAATACAAAAGGGGATTACTGGGTGCTGGATATGAAAACCGGCTCTCTGAGTCAGCTTGGAAAATCTCTTCCGGCCTCCTCGCTGATGTTTGCCAAGTTCTCACCTGACAGCAGGTCGGTTGCATATGTCAGCGGTAATAACATTTATGTTGAAGATATTCAGAAGTCGAAGATTAAGGCGCTGACCACTGGTGGCTCCGTTACGCTTATCAACGGAACTTTTGATTGGGTCTATGAAGAAGAATTCTATTGCCGTGACGGTTTCAGATGGAGTCCTGACAGCAAATCAATAGCGTACTGGCAGCTCGATGCAAGCAGCATCAGGAAGTTCTATATGATCAATAATACCGATTCAATTTATTCTCAGCTGATCCCTCTTGAATACCCGGTAGCCGGAGAAAAGCCTTCTTCATGCAGAGTCGGGGTGATTAATATTGCCAGGGGCAAAACGACCTGAATGAAAATTCCGGGGGAGCCGGATCAAAACTATATCATCAGTGCCGAGTTTATACCTGCTACCGGAGATTTGTTGATACGCCAGCTTAACAGAAAACAGAATTGCAGCAAACTTTTTATATGCAAGACGGAAACAGGCAATTCCCGTATGATCAATGAGGAAAAAGATGAAGCCTGGGTGAATGTCCAGTATACTGCAGATCCTCATTCTATTTATTTCGTGAATGACTTTGTATGGCTTGACGAAGGCAGAAGCATATTATGGATTTCTGAAAAAAGCGGATGGAGGCAACTGTATAAAATATCACTTGAAGACGGGTCTGAAACGCAGATAACAAAGGGCGACTATGATGTCATTGACTTTGAGAGTGTTGATCAGGCAGGAGGGAATGTTTATTTTACTGCCTCACCCGACAATGCCACACAGAAATATCTATACCGTACAATGCTAAATGGCCGGGGAGAGCCGGAATTACTAAGCCCCGCGATACTTAAGGGTACACATGAATATTCAGTCTCTCCGGGAGGGAAATTTGCCTCTCACACTTTCTCAAACCATTTCACGAGACCTTCGGAGGAATACATCTCTCTGCCCGACCACAAGCCGCTGAATGAAAAGGAAAGTATCATTGCCAGGCTGGATTCACTCAAAATAATTTCTTCAACGGAGTTTTTTAAAGTAACGACATGCGACAGCATAGAGATGGATGGCTGGATGGTGAAACCTGAAAACTTTGATAAGGGTAAAAAATACCCGGTCGTATTTTATGTTTATACAGAACCCGGGGGCGCTACCGTAACCGATACCTATGGTGTAGGCGAAAACCGCGAGTATATAGGAGACATGGCTGAGGATGGCTACATCTATATCTCACTTGATAACCGGGGTACTCCTGTTCCAAAGGGGAGGGCCTGGAGGAAGTCCGCCTACAAGCAAATTGGCCGGATTAACATTCATGATCAGGCATTGGCAGCGAAAGAAATATTAAAATGGGATTTTATTGATCCTGAACGGGTTGCTGTATGGGGCTGGAGTGGAGGTGGCACTGCAACCCTTAATCTCATGCTCCAGTACCCTGAAATCTACAAAACCGGCATTGCCATTGCGGCAGTGGGAAACCTGCTTACCTATGATAATATATACCAGGAGCGCTATCTGGGCCTTCCGCAGGAAGATATTGAGCCATATACAAAAGGTTCCCCCGTCACCTATGCAAAAAACCTGGAAGGTAATTTGTTATACATCCACGGAACCGGCGATGACAATGTTCATTATCAGAACGCTGAAATGCTTTTAAATGAGCTTATCAAATTTAATAAGCAATTTCAGTTCATGCCCTATCCGAACCGGACACATGGCATCTCGGAAGGTGAGGGCACAAGGGAGCATCTCAAGACTCTTTTTACCAATTATCTTAAGAAATATTGTCCTCCTGGCCCAAAATGACGTTTTTGAAAGTTCAGGATCCGGAATGTCATACCGGAATCGGCCTGATTACTGATTTTTCATCAATCCAAGGTAACCATTGGTCAAATTCGGATTTTAGTCCGATTTCGAAAGAATAATCCTCTTAATGTTCAGATAATCAAGTTTATAAGTAACTATTGTCAGACAATAAGGCTGATTATGCCCACATTTCCGGTAAAAACGAGTCCTGTTTTGACGAATTGACCCCTGACTGATGCAGACGGGGCATTGCCGTTCATCATCATCAGAATTATTTGGATCAATGAACCATAAAACTAACTCATACGCCCACTGACAGGGCATAAGCGATTTGCAGAAAGCTTTTCCTGGCATACCTTTATTTCATCATTAAAGCATGAAATAATGGAAGATGTTTCGGTATGGAAGAGTGCAGATGTTACGAGTAAAAAAAACTACTCAACTGCCGTTAGAAGAAATAAAGGCTCAGCAAGGGTAACAGGTTTCAGTGACTCTGTTACAACTTTGATTTCTGAGGGCGGAGTAAACTTCTTCCGTTACCTAAAAAAAAGAGGGATGTCAGGGGCAAAAGACCTGATAGTCCTTTCTTCAAAAAGCCATTACTATTATGACGAAAATGATTTAAAGAGAGTCAGGGTTCTGGTAAATCTGAGAAGACTTAATGTTATAAAGCACCTGGATATGTTTTTGAATACTCTGGTTCAGATTTTGCCTGCGGAAACCAGCTTCATAGGTTATTTTTCAGACCATAGGGCTGTCAGTGAAAAAGGATCTCATGTCCTCAGTTTTGCCAGGCTGCATAACAGATTTAATAATTTCCTTGACGGAAGGACAGATCGCAGAATGAATACCAATGATGTCAGGGAACTTCTTGAAAGGAATGGCTTTGAAATAGAAAATATGACTACAATGAACGGCCATACGTACTTTCATTCACATTGCGGTCAGAGAACAGTTGGATTAAAAGCATCATAGGTTTTGTACAAAAAGAGACAGGATAACAGCAACTCTGGTTTACGTACCAGTTTGTCTATTCTCCAAATTAAATCGGACATGCAGATCCTGGCTGCAAAAGATATCCTTTTAAAAGAAGGAATGGCTGGCCATTTCAAATTGTGCATATCGAACTAAGAATCAATTAATA
>JADGPV010000070.1 GCA_017882245.1 Bacteroidales bacterium
AATAAAGATCATCACTTTATAAAAATTAAACTGGCTGGTCCGAAAAATAATCTTTTCGGCCTGGGAAGTATGGTTAAGGTGAAAACCGGCGATATTACCCAATATCAGGAACTGACACTCACAAGGGGCTACCAGTCAAGTGTACCACCGATTATACATTTCGGACTGGATAATACAGCAATCATAGATGAATTAACAATTACCTGGCCCGATGGGAAACAACAAATACTGAATGATGTAAATGCTGATAGAACATTGATATTAAAATATAATGATGCTGTTTTTTCAGAAAAAAAAGAAACAATTAAAAAATCAGCCTTTATTGATATCACAAAACAATCTGGAATAACCTTTATTCATCAGGAAGATAAGTACGATGATTTTAAATATGAACCTTTGCTCCCTTATAAAAATTCACATATGGGCCCTGGTTTAACTGTGGGGGACGTTAACGGAGATGGGCTTGAAGATTTTTTTATCGGTAATGGTGAAGGCTTTAAAGGAGCTATGTATTTGCAGACTGGTAAAGGAACATTTAAGGAAATACCCGGACCATGGATAAACGATTCTCTTTATGAAGATACAGGTGCCCTTCTGTTTGATGCCAACGGTGATGGAAGACTGGACTTATATGTTGTGAGCGGAGGTAACAATAAGAACAAAGAAGCTGATTATTACCAGGACAGGTTATATATAAACACCGAAAACGGCTTCATCAAAAGTAAAAATTGTCTTCCTGCTGACCTGAACCAAAGTGGGAAATGTGTAAAAGCTGCAGATTATGACAAAGATGGAGATCTTGATTTATTCGTTGGAGGACGACTTGTTCCCGGAAATTATCCCATCCCTGCAAACAGTTATATCCTGAAAAATAATGGTAAAAAAGGTGCTGACCTGAAATTTGAAAATATTACTCCGGAAATTGCCCCGGCGCTTTTAAATTTAGGCCTGGTTACGGATGCAATTTGGGACGACTTTGACAGCGACGGTGATGTTGACCTGATCATTGTGGGTGAGTGGATGAAGATTCACTTTTTTGAGAATACTCCAAATGGATTTATTGATGTTTCTGATGCAAAAGGATTTAAAGAAACTGTCGGTTGGTGGTATAGTATCGCCAGTTTGGATATAGATAATGATGGTGATAACGATTACGTAGCAGGCAACCTCGGGCTGAATTACAAATATAAAACCAGCGAAACAGAACCGTTTGAAATATATGCCAATGATTTTGATGTAAACGGCCAAGAAGACATCGTCCTGGGCTACTGTGAAAATGGAATTAATTATCCGGTTGCCGGTTTTGATGCCTCGTCCAGACAGATTCCGTTTATCAGACTCAGATACAAAGGTTACGAAGAATTTGCAAAGGCAACACTTCAGGATATATATGGAGAACAAATGTTGAAAGCTTCTTTACATTACAAGGTAAATACTTTTGCACATCATTGGATTGAAAATAAAGGGAATGGAGTATTCAAAATGCATAAACTCCCAAACTGGGCACAATTATCTTCGATTAATGCTATTGCTGAAATAAAGGATAAGAATAGTACTGCTTTTATTGTTGCCGGCAATTTATACGATTCGGAAGTAGAGACCCCGAGAAATGATGCAAGCATCGGGCTGGTATTGAAGTCAGATGCCAAAGGTGACATACGGGTTATTCCGCCGTCAGAAAGCGGGCTTGCTGTTAAAGGAGAGGTAAAAGCAATCAGGAAGATAAAATTGGCTTCAGGAAAAGATGGATTTCTGTTCGCGATCAATAATGATTCTCTGAGATTAATTGAACTCGACATAAATCCTTAATTCCCTATTTAGTTTTGCCTTCAATTTACAGTACGTTTGATGCCTGGTGGGGCGGAGGTGATGAGATAACAGATAACCGACAACATGTCCAGAGCCTAAGACCTTCAGCCCTCAGATCTCAGACCCTCAGACCTTTATACCCCTACCTGCCAAAAAGGGCATTCACGACATCATAGTTCACCCGGCAATTTTCAATCTTCGTGTTCTCAGCAAGCTGCATCAGAGTTTTGAAGGCTTTATCAGCGTCAGGCTTCGGACCCTCTCCTTTCCAGTAGTCAATTATTTCCCGGTAGCCATCAGGCATCAAAATATTCATTAAACCGCTTTCAGAGTCTACTTTTTTGATCGTCCACCAGGCCCATCCGAAATTATTTGACTCAAGGAGCTTTACTGCCGACCTGTACCAGTCGTTATTATTTTCACCCGATTCGCCCATCCAGAACGGGACGTTAAATTGCGTCCGGATGTCAATGTATTTCTGAATTGTCTCGACAGTGGTCGGGTTCCAGTACTTATGGAAACTGTAAGCCATGTTGTTATCCCACGGCGGCGTAAGACCGGTATAGTCATTGGCAAACTGGTTGCCCTCGATGAAAATAATATGGTTCGTGTCAACATCGCGAATCGCCCGTGAGATGTCCGTGAAAAGCTCTTTAAGTGCTGTATTTCCTTCCAGCGGGAAATTGGTTTCATTGATAAGATCATATCCGCCTATCCATTCCTCATCTTTGTATCTCTCCGCAAGCTCGCCCCACAATGCAACTGTCTTCTGCCTGTTCAGTTCACTCTCCCAGAGCCGGGGCTTGGTAGTGTCAATGTCAGCAATGGGTTTGTCATTGCCCTGTCCGCCGGGCGCAGCGTGAAGATCAAGTATCAGATAAATCCCGTCCCTGCGGCACCATGCAAGCAGGCTGTCAGTCATAGCAAAGCCTTTTTCAAGCCATGTATTCTCCCCCTCAACTGGCTCCTCCCAGACAGGGAGAGTAAAGAGGTTATAATGCATCGGCAGCCTTATTGAATTGAAGCCCCATGCTTTCAGGGAATCAATATCCCTCCTGGTGACCATGCCCGCAAGCCATGCGTCATAAAACTCATTCATTCTATCCTCACCGATAAGCTCCCTGATACGGTTTTTAATATCATACTGAGCGACTGCCACGCCGGAGAGTTTCAGCATATATGGTTCCTGCAGCATCCATCCGCCAAGGCCGATACCCCTGAGAAGAACATTTTCGCCGTCACCGTTAACTATTTTTGTTCCAGTAGCATGCAGGAAGTTCTTGTCTTGTTTGCCGCATGACACAAGCATTGCAGCTGCCAGTAAAATTATTGTTATCTGTTTCATTTGGTATTATTGATTTATGGAGTATCTGACAACTGGTGAATTTATGAAATATCGATCAAAATGAAAAGTGCCTGAAATTTCATAATTTTAGAATGTCTACTCTTTAAACCCTGAACCTTGAACCATGAAACACCGATCATCCCCTTTCGCAGTCATAATGACCTGCGCCTTTTTATTAGCCATAGGCTCATGCAGGAATGAAAATATAATCACCCTCCGCTTACTGCTTAAGGAGATGGCTGATCAGGAAGCTATAACTCATTTTCCTGATCCGTCGTACAAGCTTATACAGCAAAGCTCGTACGACAGAAGAAGCATCCATCCCGATAGCGCCGGGTGGTTTGCCAATGATGATTATACACAATTTATCAGGGAAGAAGAGAATGACGGCAGGCGCGAATTTGTAATGTTTGAGGCTGACGGTCCGGGGGCTGTCGTCAGATGGTGGATGACATTCGGAAATGCTGATGCTCTTGAATCTTATATCCGTGTTTACATCGACGGCCAGCCGGATCCGGTGCTGGAAGGCCGGGCCCCTGACCTGGTAGGCGGAGGCATACTTGCTCCTTCTCCTTTGAGCACATCGGTGTCACCTCTTACAGACCTGCAGGCCAGGGGTTATAACCTATACCTCCCTCTGCCCTTCGAAGGAAATTTGAAGATCACTCTCGAGAATGATGCGATAGTGATCACTCCCGGGAAGCGCACTCCGTCGATATATTATAATATTGACGCCAGGTTATATGTAAAGGGTACAAGAGTTGCCTCGCTGAGGAGAGATATGCTTAAATCTGACACACTTGCCATAGCCGAATGCATATCAGTCCTCCGGGGGGATAAGGCGTCTGATGGAGATAACAGCAATAAGAGTTTCTGCTCAGGGAAATATGCTCCCGGCGCTTCATGCACATTCAGGCTGAACAAGACCGGCATGGCTGTAAGCAGTCTCTCTGTCAGACTTGAAGCACCTGACACTGCCGCAGCTCTCAGAAAGACCATGATACAAATATCATTTGACGGGAGGCAGACAGTCAATATACCTGCTGGGAACCTTTTCGGCACAGGTTATTCTATTAATCCGTACCAGACATATTACAGCAATGTCGACTCATCGGGACTTATGACAGTATCAAGGCTGATGCCATTCAAAGACAGCTGTACGATCAGGATTCTAAACGGGACAAATGATTCTGTCAGCATTTTTGCAGAATACAGAACAATCCCTTACAAATGGAATAGCTCATCAATGCATTTCGGAGCCTCCTGGAATGACTATAGTGGAATTGAGACAGCCGGCTCCGAGAATACCGGAGGGACCGGAAAGCACCAGGACCTTAACATTGTCAAGCTGGCCGGCAGAGGAGTTTATGCAGGAGATGCTGTGACAATATTTAATACTGTTGACGCATGGTGGGGTGAAGGTGACGAGAAAATATTCGTTGACGGGGAGGTTTTTCCCTCATCTATAGGAACAGGTACCGAGGATTATTTCGGGTACGCCTGGAGCAGGCCGGAACCCTTTTCGCATCCTCTTATATCACAACCCACAGGCGCCGGCAATTTTCATTCTGGCATGACCGTCAATATGCGATACCGGAACCTTGATGCCATCCCATTCAATGAATCAATAAAATCCGATATCGAATTATGGCACTGGGTAAAGACAAAGATTGATTACAGCCTGGTTTCTTATTATTACCTGCTTCCGGATCTTGCTAAATGAACAATTGAACAATTGAAATCAGAGCCAAACCGTCATGATTGCACGATTGCACCATTGCACGATTGCACGATTGCAGGGCCTTTAGACTTCAGACCTTCAGACTTCAGACTTTCAGACCTGCTGCCAGCTGTGAAACAGTGGCATAACGCCACGCTTTCATGAAGAGCCTGACAAGGAAGAGCAGCTGTGTTGCGAGGAAGAAGAGGAATATCATCAGGCCTTTCTGAGGTACTGACCATGCCGTGAACCACATCGAGCCGCATACAAACATGACGTTCAGAATGAGAATTACCAGTACTGTGAAGTACGATAGCCAGAATCTTTTTCCCAGGGCCCTGAACCCTGCCCCGAGAGCTCTGAAAGCCAGACGTGAGCCTGTGGCAGCTATCCACCTGCGTGAGTAATCAGCCACAGACAGCCAGACTGGCAGACCCAGTACCCATATAACGTAAAAGATTATCATGAGGCCTGTCTGCGGAATTGAACCTTCAGAGACCGCAAGCATGATCCCTGCCGGAAGACCGATTATCAGAGACGTGTAAAAGAAAATGATCAGGCACATAAGCAGGGCTATTTTCAGAAAAGGCACAAAATTTTGCGTTGATGCTTTCATGAATGCAGTCGGTTTTAATCCACCCCAGGCTGTAGTGAATCGGGTGAAGAGACCGCCGGCAAAAAAAGTATATAACAGAAAACCGGCCATAACCAGCAAAAGCCCGCCTGTGGAGGCTGATGACATCAACTGACCGAACGACTTTCCCATGTCACCTGCCAGCCCTGCATCAAATCCGCCTGAGAGTTTTTCCATGGCCATGCTATGGTCAAAGACAGACTTGAAGGAGCTCTTCAGGGGAAGGGCGACAAGCATGATCATCACCAGTGTTATGATCCACATAGTCAACAGTAGTTTATATGACGATGCCGTCAAAATGGCTCCTTTTTTCAGGTTTCTGATAAGATCCATGTCTGGAAAATTAAATTGTAAGTATTGAGATCATCATCTGCATGAGATATACGAATTTGTCCGTCATGCGACGCGCGGCCGTGAACCTGGGATTCTCAGTCCATGAGTTATTGATCCTGTTGACATCAAGGTCAATCTCGTCAAAAGGGTCTATTTTTGCCCATGTGACCTGCCTGGTACCGGTATATTCAAAATCCTTGTACCTTGCTTTACCGTCCCATTCTTCCGTCTTTTCATCGCCGTTATCAAAATGAACAAGAACTTTGACCGGCAGCATTATGCCTCCTGCCCTTTCTATGCTCACTGTTGACAGGTAGGTTGTGTCACCCGAACGGTCGCTGCGTTTAAATGTCACACTGTCACCGTCGACTATTCCCGAATAGCTTCTGATTTTATGATTTTTAATTCCGGAAAGCCTGTAATCGCATATTTCATTTCCGTAAAGCACCTGGTCGAAGTACCAGTTCATATTTTCTCCGTACCTGTCACCGAGCTCATTTTTTACCACATCATTCACGACTGCTATGAAGTCGCGTCCGGAAGGATGACGAAAAGCCCACCTCCTGTAATACTCACGGAAGATGTTGTCCATGGTCTGAGTGCCGATCAATCCCTCAAGTGTGTGCAGCCATACTGCAGTCTTGCTGTATGACATCATGTCGTACGTGTCGTGAGGGTACATCCATGATGGCAAGTCATTCGTCGCCGACTGTTTTGATGGGTTCGATATATAACTTGTTCTTCCCTGGTCAGAATCAGACAACTTTAAGAACGGCAGGTTGAAACATCCATAGCCGTCACCGTAGGAAGCATCGACTATGCGCTGTTCCCAGTATGAGTTGACACCCTCGTCGAGCCATGGCTCCTCAAACTCATTGCTGGCGAGGATACCCATGAAGTAGGCATGTCCGAACTCATGTACAGTGACACTTTCCGACATCTTTAAGAATGAAGGGACCATTCCGCCTCCTGCCGATGTGAACAGGGTAGTATATTCCATACCTCCTGCGCCGGAGCCTGTCACAGGCGGATCAACGACAGTCAGATGAGGCCACGGGTAGGGACCTACCCTTGCATCGAGATACTCAAGCGCGTTGATGGCTGCAGTAAACTGATTGTCAGCTACTTTAAATCCCTTCTCAGAGGTCAGAAGAGTTATGTCCACTCCTCTCCACTTTTTCTTAGCAACCTGATAACCGGGCCAGGCAGTCCAAGCGAAGTCAACTATGTCTTCCGCCCTCCATTTTATTGTCTTTGTGCTGTCACCGTTATCGGTCTCTTCAATAAGTATCCCTCCTGAACTAACCACAAATTCAACAGGCATGGTTACCGAGACATTATAAACAGAATAATCGGAATAGAATTCCGAATGAGGGTGAAACTGGTGGCAGTTCCATCCGTCAGCCTCCCGTTGTCTCATACCAGCGGTCTCATAAACGCCAAATTTCGGGAACCACTGTCCGATAAAATAAAAGTCTTCATTATAGCCTGTTCTGATGATTGGCGAAGGGAGTTTTGATTCGTACACAATCCTGAGCTTCAGGGTGTCTCCGGGCATCACAGGCACGGGAAGAGTTATCTGCAGAACGGTCCGGTCATAAATATTGCCATCGTCAGGAGAGACAAAGCGCATTGCATTTTTCAGGTCATTGGCATGTCCGTCTACAATGGATTTTATCATCACATAGCCCCAGCCTTCATCCCCGGCAGGGGACCATTGCCCGTCTGAGGCAAAGGAGCTCTTGTTGCTGCTGAACGCGTTCAGGTACATATGCAGCATGGCATCGTTTACCGGCTTATCGGATTTGTTAACCCACCACGCTGTCATCTCTCCGGTGACAGTATGTCTTACCGGGTCAAGAATAGAAGTGATGTCATAACCGGTGATTCGGTCGCTCAGGGGTCTGTCAAAAATTGTCTGCGCGCTTATCATCGCAGGCAGGGAGAGTAGCAAAAGAAACAGATATCTTTTCATTATAACAGGAAAGTGAATAAAGAGCTAAATGTAATGCAAAAATTCTCCTTGTTTAGTAACTTTGCACATATTTCAGAATTTGTGCAATGGCAAGAAAAAGCACCCGTGATATAATTATCGGCGTAGCTGCAGGACTTTTTGCCACGATAGGATTACGCAGGACGACAATGGAGATCATTGCTGCGGCTGCTGGTCGCGGAAGGCGCACTATTTATATGTACTTCAGTAATAAATCCGTTATATATGAAGCTGTGGTTGACAGTGAAATAAACCGTATCACAAAGTCTCTTAAGGATGTGGCCGCATCTGAAAACTCTTTTAAGTTTCTGCTTCTGAACTATACAAAGGAGAGAATAAAGGCCCTGAGCGACCTTGCTGACCGCAATCCTCTGTTGATTAAAGACTTCGCCCTGGGGCTAAGCAGGGTTGAGAAACTGAGGGATAGGCTCCTGGGCGAGGAATTGAAGATTCTTATTCCGCTTTTCCGCAGGCATGCTCAAGAGCTAAATCTGGCAGCAGGGACCACCCCTGATGATTATGCAATAATCTTCCTTAATATGCTGAGAGGCAGTGACAGGCTTCTGACACGGGAGAACGGGCATGCAGAAGACAAACATCTGTCGCTTGCTGCTGCCGACCTGTTCATAAAAGGTCTGGGATGCAGTTGAGTAACGGTGAAAAAAAAAAGAACGGCCGGTTATCGCGGCCGTTCTCTTTATCTGGTAAATTAATATTTTATTTCTCCTGTGTGAACTGTCCCTTCGTTACCCACATGACAACCTCATCTGATAAAGGTTTCACGGCAGGCTTAAGATAGCCGACCAGCTTACCGTTTTCGTCGATGAGATATTTCTGGAAATTCCATGATACATCCGAATCCAGGACACCGTTAGCAGACTTTTTTGTCAGCCACTGATATAAAGGATTCATGTCACTGCCCTTGACCGAAATCTTGGCCATCATCGGGAAAGTGACGCCATATTTGCTGTCGCAGAACTCCTTAATCTCAGCATTTGTACCGGGTTCCTGGCTCAAAAAGTTATTTGCCGGGAAGCCGATAATGACAACTTTCTGCTTATATGCCTTGTAAAGGAGCTCAAGGTCCTGATATTGAGG
>JADGPV010000071.1 GCA_017882245.1 Bacteroidales bacterium
ATGCCATTAACGCTGCGTTCCCGGTTCTAACCTGTAATTCGTTTGACAAGATCGATCTCAGGGACCAGGACATTCTTGCAGTAAACCTTCTGACCGGCGAAGCAGTCAATGAACGCAACGGTCTGAAAATGACTATAAACCCGTTCTATGACGCACAGTATGAGATATATATGAAGGGCGGACTTCTTGGAAAAGTTTAATCCTCACAATTGTACAATATGAAACCACAGACATTTGTTGAAAAGATACTTGGAGCCCCTGAGGGAGCTATTGTCTTCAGAAAACCTGACATAATACTTACGCACGACAATACCTCAAGCATTTACCAGACTTTTCGTAAGATGGAAGGGCAGAAGGTCTCTGACCCCACTCAGATGCTTGTGGTGCTTGACCATAATGCACCTCCTTCTGACGCAAAACTGGCAACGCAGTACCAGGACATACGCAATATAGTTACCGAACAGGGAATTATAAAGTTTTATGACTCAGGGTCCGGTATCTGTCACCAGCTGATGTCATACCACGCACGACCGGGAATGATAATTGTCGGATCAGATAGTCATACCTGTACGGCAGGTGCATTTAATGCCCTTGCGGTAGGTATTGACCGTACCGAAGCCGCAGGTATCTGGAAACGGGGAGTGACATGGTTCCTTGTTCCAACTTCAATGAGAATTGATCTCAAGGGTAAACTGCGTCAGGGCGTCAGCGCCAAGGACCTGTCACTGTGGATAATAGGTATGCTTGGCTCCGACGGTGCCAACTACATGTCGATAGAGTTCCACGGAGAGGGAGTCTCAACCCTGAGCATAAGTGAGAGAATGACGGTTGCTAACCTGGCATCAGAAATGGGTGCGAAGAATGCTGTATTCCCTGCCGATGACGTTCTCCGGAAATTTACTGGCGAGGCAACGACAGGAGTGTGGGCAGATGAAGATGCTGAATACAACTGCCGCATATCCATTGACCTGTCACAGGTATTTCCGCTTGTTTCCGCCCCTCACAATGTCGATAACATTAAATCTGTCGCCTCCGTAGCCGGCACCGTGGTGAATGAGGGACTCATCGGCACCTGCACTAACGGCAGGATTGAAGATCTGAGGGCAGCGGCTGCGATCCTGAAAGGGGAGAAGGTCAAACGGGGGTTTCAGCTCCACATAATTCCGGCCTCCAAAGACATATATCTGCAGGCGATAAGGGAAGGCATCATTACTGATCTCATAGAAGCAGGGGCAAATATTCTAAGTCCTTCATGCGGAGCATGCCTAGGTACCGGCCAGGGTATTCCGGCAAACGGCCATGTGGTTATCTCAACCGCCAACCGCAATTTTCTCGGCAGAATGGGCAATAAGGAAGCTTCGATCTACCTTGCTTCACCTGCAACGGTGGCTGCGTCATCAATAACCGGCGTGATCACAGACCCAAGGGTGGCTAAAGGAAATGAGGTATATCCCTTCAATCCTCCCCAGAGCGCCACTAACATCATCAGGGAAGGGGATAACAGGAAAGAGGGCAATATCTGGAATTATTCCGATGTTGATAATCTCAACACCGATCAGATGTTTGCTGGCAAGCACACCTATAGCGTTATGAGCTCTGACGCTGCTGCCATATTGCCCTTGCTTTTCGCCGACTTCGACCCGTCATTCAGCAAAAATGCAAGGGCTGGAGATATCATCATCGCAGGTGACAATTTCGGTTGCGGCAGCTCGCGTGAGCACCCCTCAGTAGGACTGGCTCATTTGGGTATCAGGGCTGTGATAATCAAGTCAGTGAATCGCATATTCTATCGTTCATCAATAAATCAGGGGCTGCCGCTGATCGTCCACAGGGAGGCTGTTGAAGCGTACAAGCCCGGAGATAAGGTTGACATCGACTTTGATAAAGGATCGCTTACAATTGCAGGAAAGCGTTTTACTTTCCAGCCGCTCCCGCCTGAACTGAAACAGATCATTGAGAAGAAGGGACTGGTTAACTGGATGAAGTCTGCATGACCTTCATTGCCGCCCTGTATTCTGTTGGGAAACGGGAAAATGTGATTATATTTGCGGCGGCTTTTTTGCCGGTTCCGTAGCTCAGTTGGATAGAGCAACAGCCTTCTAAGCTGTGGGTCGCGCGTTCGAGTCGCGCCGGAATCACAAAGTCCGGACACTGATACCTCCAACTGCTCAATATGAGCATAGAACATTGTTTTGATTATTCTACTATGGGTTTCACAGGGATATGATTACCATCAACACAAGGTCGATACTAAAGATTGTCGGACTGATTCTGATAATCTCCTCATTCTCTTTTCTTCTTTGTATCCCTGTTGCTCTTATTTACTCGGAACGTGTAAGACCATTTTTTTTGGCTTCCATCACAGCCCTGATCCCCGGACTTATGCTCTATTTCTTCGTCCGCAGCCAGCTGCATGAAAAAGTGACTACAAAGGAAGGCTACCTGAGCGTTACTATCGGATGGCTGGCACTCATTCTTTCAGGAACATTACCGTACGTCTTCAGCGGTGAAATAAAAGGATTCCTTAATATTCTCTTCGAGACCTTTTCAGGATACACGACAACAGGTTCGTCAATATTACGGGAAGTTGAATCATTGACCAAATCACTTCTTTTCTGGCGTAGCCTTACATGCTGGATTGGAGGTATTGGCATAATACTTCTGGTGGTAATCATTCTGCCGACGCTCAGAGTAGGCGGATATAATCTTTTCTCGCTGGAGTCATCTTTGAAGGAAAAACTAATGCCGAGGACCAAGTCCATAGCTTACACAGTTCTTTTAATATATCTTGGTATAACCGCTACTGAAACAACACTTTTGACTGCTGGAGGAATGGATCTTTTTGACAGTATTTGTCATTCATTCACCACAGTTGCAACAGCAGGCTTCTCAACCAAAAACACCTCCCTTGCAGGGTATTCTCCATATATTCAATATGTTTCAGGGATATTCATGTTTCTTTCTGCCACAAGCTATGTGGTTTACTATCATCTGGTAAAGAGAAATTTCAGGAAGCTGGCATCATATGAAGAATTATGGTTTTATATATTTTTCACAACCACAGCTGTTGTCTTTGTAACTTTTATTCTTTATACTGGAACTGAGAGAACCTTTGAGGAATCATTCCGGCACGCCATGTACCAGGTTATTTCTCAGATCTCCTGCACCGGGTTAGCCACCAATGATTATACTGTCTGGCCCATGACCGCTATGTTCTGCATGTTCCTCCTGATGTTTGCAGGTGGAATGACCGGTTCAACGACCGGTGGGATCAAAATGGCACGCCATCTGATCTCACTAAAAAACCTTAGGAGCGTATTTACCAGGCTGCTTCATCCCAACGCAGTGGTGCCTGTCACCCTTAATGGAAAGATAATTCCTGAAAGTGCCAAAGACCTGATGACAATGTTTATACAACTGTACCTGATCATCTTTGTCATAGGCACACTTATAATGGTTGTATCGGGCATCCCGATCCTGGAATCAGCAGGGGCCGCCGGAACATCAATGGCTGGAATTGGTCCTGGTCTCGGCGCTTCAGGAAATATGAGCAATTTCGCTCATTTTAACGCCATAGGAAAAATAACTATGTTCACACTGATGTTTCTGGGGCGCCTTGAACTGATAGTCGTCATAGCCCTTTTTACCAGGTCTTTCTGGAAGAATTAGCTTTTTTTCTCTATCCTGAAGTATTTTTTTTAATAATAAATCAATTTAATGGTACATTATTGAAAAATACCAATTACATTTGCGCCGTAATTTAAAACAACATCATGAATAAAGGAATTGTTAAATTTTTCAATGAATCCAAAGGATTTGGATTTATTAAGGACGCCAACTCACCCAAGGAGTATTTTGTACATTCATCAGGTCTCATAGACAGGATCAAAGAGAATGACGAAGTTACATTTGACCTTCAGGAAGGTAAAAAAGGATTAAATGCCGTTAATGTGAAACTTGCATAGTTGAAAATATAATGCACATTTAATGACCTTAGATCCCGCCCAACCAGCGGGACTTTTTTTGTCATGACATGATCAATTGTCACCGTTAAATAATAAATTTGAGTGTGAGTCTGAAAACGAAATACGGGATTACAGCCTTGGTTGCAGGGGCTTCTGAAGGGATAGGAGCCGCATTTGCCTCCTGCCTGGCGGCTGAGGGGTTCGATCTCATCCTGATAGCCAGGAGGCCTGAACCACTGCAGAAGCTGGCAGACTCCCTGTCTGACAAGTATAAAGTCGGGATCATATGTATGGTTTGCGATCTGTCTGACGAGGGCGCATCAGAACATGTCATCGCATCACTTGACGGGAAGGAAATTGACATCCTGGTTTATAATGCTGCACTTTCCCATATCGGCTCCTTCATCGAGCACCCGGCAGAAGGCCATAACAAGGCCGCCCATCTGAACATGATCACCCCGATGAACCTGGTTCACTACTTTGGAGGAAAGATGGTTGAGAAAGGAAGAGGAGCAATCATTCTTATGTCATCAATGGCAGGATTACAGGGTAGCGGTTTTCTGGCAACATATGCTGCAACAAAAGCGTTTAACAGAGTATTTGCTGAGAGCCTCTGGTATGAGTGGAAAGATAAAGGTGTGGATATTATAGCATGTTGTGCCGGTGCAACCGTAACCCCCGGTTATATCCGCTCAAAGCCTGGAAAAGTAAGCCTGATGGCGCCTGCGGCACAAAAACCTGAAGATGTTGTCAGAGAGTGTTTCAGCAGGCTTGGCCGGAGGCCTTCATTTATATCCGGCCAGGCTAACAGGTTCGCCTCATTTATAATGCAGAGGCTGCTGCCTCGAATAACGGCTGTAAAAATCATGGGAGACAGCACCAGAAAAATGTACAGGCTGTAAAACGATGCAACTTACGGGCCTGAAAGATCACCAGAGATGAGGGATTATCTTCCAGGGTACCCTTTTCTTGTATTCATGCCAGAGCTCGCCGTATTTTGCCGAACAACGCCCGTCATCATCATGCTGTCTTGTAAAGAGAAGCAAGACATAGTAGATCGGGTAAAGCCATGGCCAGATGAGTCCAGGGTAACCGGTACAAAGTATTATTCCCGTGGCCATAAGTATCTCACCCAGGTAATTAACGTGCCTACTGATACCCCAGAAACCATTCACAAGCAGCCTGTTGTTTCCGTCAGTCAATGCCTGTGGAACTATACCAAGAAATGGCTTTACCGGGTCACGCTTGAAGAAATACTTCTGCATGTTGGC
>JADGPV010000072.1 GCA_017882245.1 Bacteroidales bacterium
CCACCAGTACCAGCCGTTGACAAAAAGAGGTAATGCCGAGATCGGTGGTAACTTTAATGATGACCCCCTGTGGTTGATATTTGGCGTTGCAACATATATTAAGGAGACGGGCGACTGGTCGATTCTTGATGAAAGGGTACCTTTTGATAATAATCCTGATAATGCAGCCAGCCTGTTCGAGCATCTTAAGCTCTCATTCCTGCATGTTGTCAACAACCTGGGCCCCCACAGGCTGCCGCTTATAGGCCGCGCCGACTGGAATGACTGCCTGAACCTGAATTGTTTCTCTTCTAACCCCGATGAGAGTTTCCAGACCACTGAGAACCAGAAGGGAGGAGTGGCTGAGTCGGTTTTCATCGCTGCCATGTTCGTGCTTTACGGAGCTGACTTCGTGAAGATGGCACAGAAACGCGGGGAGACAGCACTTGTAGAAGAGGCCCGGAAGCATATCGATGATATGATTGCGGCTGTCAAAAACCACGGATGGGACGGCAACTGGTTCTTGCGCGCCTATGACTACTACGGAAAGAAGGTGGGCAGCAGGGAGAACGAGGAAGGGAAGATATTCATCGAGACACAGGGTATGTGCATAATGGCCGGCCTGGGACTGGATGACGACAAGGCTCTTGACGCACTTGCTTCAGTCAATAAATACCTTGCCTGCGACTACGGGATAGTTCTTAATAACCCGGCATTTACAAAGTATTACCTGAACCTGGGTGAGATCTCAAGCTACCCGGAAGGCTATAAGGAGAATGCCGGTGTCTTCTGCCATAATAACCCATGGATAATAATTGCCGAGACACTAACCGGTAACGGCCACAGGGCGTTTGACTATTACAGCCGGATAACACCTTCATATCTTGAGGAGATCAGCGAGCTGCACAAGACTGAGCCATACGTCTATTCGCAGATGATAGCCGGCAAGGATGCCTTTACACCCGGGGAAGCCAAGAACAGCTGGCTGACCGGAGCAGCAGCATGGTGCATGTATGCCGTCACACAATATATCCTGGGTGTGCGTCCTGATTATGACGGACTGATGATCGATCCCTGCATACCTCCCGAATGGAACGGTTTTTCTGTAACACGGAAGTTCAGGGGAGCGGTCTATCATATAGAGTTTTTAAATCCTGTGCACAGAACAAAGGGTGCCTGGGAGATCACGGTGGACGGAAAGAGGCTGGAATCAAATATTCTTCCGGTATTTCCGGAAGGTACTGAACATAATGTCAAAGTAATTATCTGATAAGATGAAAAAAATAAACAGATTCATTGCTTTTGCGGCTGTGAGTACAGTTGTCATGTTCTCAGGCTGCGGAAATACCGGACTGAAAAAAGCCGGGCTGACCTCTTCTGATACAACGCGGGTCATACTGTACAACCAGATCGGATACTATCCTGATGCCCGGAAAGTTGCACTCATACGCAGCGACGCGGCGAAATTTGAAGTGATAGATGCAAACACGGGGCAAAGTGTTTTCAAGGGCCTCACTGAAGCGCCGGAATACTGGTCATTTTCAGGGGACAGTGTACGTGTAGCAGATTTCTCTGCATTGATAAAGCCCGGCACATACAGGCTGTGCCTCGGAGGATCAGCAGTATGTTCAGGTTCTTTCTCAATCAGTGACAGTGTTTATACTGACATTACCAAAGCCTCGGTGAAGGCATTGTACTTCAACAGGTCGGGGTATGTGATCACCGCTGAATTTGGTTCAAAATGGGCGCGCCCGGCAGGCCATCCTGACACTGCTGTTCTCGTCCACGCATCAGCTGCGTCAAAGAGCAGACCTGCAGGAACAATCATCTCCAGCCCCGGAGGGTGGTATGACGCCGGGGATTACAACAAATACATTGTCAACAGCAGTATAACCAACTACACCCTGCTCCTGCTCTATCAGCTTTACCCGGAATATTGCAGAACACTGAACATAGCCATCCCCGAGAACACAAATAAGATCGCTGATGTTGTTGATGAACTGCTTTATAACCTCAGGTGGATGCTCACTATGCAGGATCCTGCAGACGGGGGAGTCTATCATAAACTGACAGATAAAGCATTTGACGGATTTGAAATGCCGGATAAAGACCTCGCGCCAAGATATGTGGTTCAGAAAAGCACCCAGGCAACCCTTGATTTTGCTGCAGTTATGGCAATGGCATCGAGAGTGTTTGCCAACGATCCTGATGAGGAACTCAGAAACCTTTCCGTGGTCTGCCGTGAGGCAGCCGGAAAAGCAATGGAGTGGGCCAGAAAAAATCCTGATATTCTCTACAAACAACCTGCCGATATTACAACCGGACAGTACAGTGACACGTTGATCACAGACGACCTTTTCTGGGCCAGTGCGGAAATGGCCCTTACAGAGGATCGTCCCGGCGATCTGCCAATGCCGCAGATCAATGGCGTTGTAGCTGTCACCCCATGGTGGCAAGAGAATCAGATGCTGGGAATTATTTCCCTTGCCCTTTCAGATAATGAAAATTTCAGGGATCAGAGTAAGGCTGCTGCAGCGCTGCTTGAATCTTTTGCCGGTAATCTGGTCGCAAAATCCGAAAAATCACCTTACCGCGTCAGTATAGATTACTTCCTGTGGGGCAGTAACGGTGATGTGGCCAACCAGGCGCTGGTCAAACTGATAGCCTTGAAGCTGACGGGAGATAAGAAATATCTTGCATCTGCCCAGGGAGATGTGGATTATCTTCTTGGGAGGAATGCCACAGGTTATTGTTTTGTCACGGGTTTTGGTCATCTTTCACCTATGCACATTCACCACCGCCCATCGGGCGCTGACGGTGTGCCGGAGCCAGTGCCGGGATTTCTCGTAGGCGGACCGAATACTTCAGTGATGCACGATTGTGGTCCGGTTGTCAACCGTTCAAAATTCCCTGCTGCGTCATATATCGATTCTGAGTGCAGCTACTCAACAAATGAGATCTGCATCAACTGGAACGCGCCGCTGACTTTTGTTTTGGGTGCTTTGAATTCAATGCAGGAAAAGGATGAGGAATGAGGTCTGAGGGTCTGAGGATCAAGCTTTTCCACCTTCGACTTTAGACTTTAGACTTTCAGACCTTCGACTTATCACATAGGCTTAAGGTAGTCATTCAACGCCGCAACATATTCAGCGAATTTCTTCCTTCCCAGTTCTGTCACACTGCACATGGTCTGGGGGTAGCTCTCGCCGAAGCTCTTGCTTACGGAGATGTACCC
>JADGPV010000073.1 GCA_017882245.1 Bacteroidales bacterium
ACTCCTCAGGCCGAATACAGTTTTATGTCCGCCGTGACGACCTCTGTCCGGACGAGGATAAGACATTATATAATGTACTCTTCAAGAGACTGCTTGATATTGGCGACATCATAGGCATAAAGGGATTTGTCTTCAGGACACAGGTGGGGGAAATTACCGTGCATGTCAGGGAACTGACATTGCTGAGCAAATCGCTCCGGCCGCTTCCCATTGTCAAAGAGAAGGATGGCGTAATTTATGATGCCGTGACTGACCCTGAGATGCGTTATCGTCAGCGTTATATTGACCTTATAATCAATCCTGATGTCCGCGAGGTCTTCCGTAAACGTACACAGATTGTGAAGTCAATGCGGGAGCTCTTTGACGCACACGGTTTTCTTGAGGTAGAGACACCTGTTCTGCAGCCTATCCCTGGCGGTGCGGCAGCAAGACCTTTCATTACGCATCATAATGCTCTTGACATACCTCTTTACCTGCGCATTGCCAATGAACTTTACCTTAAAAGACTGATCGTAGGGGGTTATGACGGTGTCTATGAGTTTTCAAAAGATTTCCGTAATGAAGGCATGGACCGCACCCATAATCCCGAATTCACCGTGATGGAGATCTATGTTGCCTACAAAGACTATAACTGGATGATGAATTTCACCGAAGAGATAATGGAAAAGGTGGCTATGGATCTTCATGGCACTACCAAAGTGCCTCTGGGTGAATTTACTATTGATTTTGCCCGGCCTTACAGGCGGGTCTCCATGACCGACGCAATAAAGGAATATGCCGGAATTGACATCACGGGAATGATAGAAGATGACCTGCGCAAAGAGTGTGACAAGCTCGGCATAGGGCACTCGCCGTCGATGGGAAAAGGGAAGCTGATAGATCTCATCTTCGGGGAAAAGTGCGAGCATCACTTCGTTCAGCCTACCTTCATTATAGATTATCCTCAGGAGACCTCGCCCCTGACAAAAAAGCACAGAAGCAAAGAGGGCCTCACAGAGCGGTTTGAGCTGATGGTGAACGGCAAGGAACTGGCCAATGCTTACTCAGAGCTGAATGACCCGATAGACCAGCTTGAGCGTTTCCAGGAGCAGCTTCGTCTTTCAGAAAAAGGAGATGATGAGGCGATGTTCATTGATATGGACTTTGTAAGGGCACTTGAACATGGTATGCCTCCTACTTCCGGCATGGGAATAGGCATTGACAGGTTGGCAATGTTCATGACCAATCAGCCCTCAATACAGGATGTGCTTTTCTTCCCGCAGATGAAGCCTGAGGTTTAGGCAATAGAGGTGCGAGCGTTAAGAAATGACCCGGTGGGTCATTTCAGCGAAGCAGCCAGTTTGCAGGGAGGGCACTAAGCAATAGGCAGTAGAGGGTAAAAAAAATGATCAATCGTAGAGAAAAGGAACTTGGCCAGTTGATGAAGCCGTTGAATTCTCCAATTAAAATTCAGGAGTTTTTGGATTCCATTCCTTACAACGCAACCAAACGTACGCTTTCACCGTTGCTGGTGATGACGGAGCGTATGGCCCACTGCATGGACGGCGGAATGTTTGCAGCAGCAGCTCTGAGGAGTCTGGGATACCCTCCCCTTATTGTAGATTTGGCCGCCGAAAATGACGATGACCATATCATTGCTGTTTTTCGGCAGGAGAAATGCTGGGGAGCCGTCGCCAAATCAAACACTACCGTCCTTCGTTTCCGCGAACCGGTGTACCGCTCACTGAGAGAGCTCGCAATGTCATATTTCGACCTGTACTACAATCTCAACTCACAAAAAACACTGAGAACATATTCCAGAACCATGGATCTGTCGAGGTTTGATTACCGCGACTGGGAAACAACGGAAGAGGACCTTGGGTTTATCGGAGATTATACTTTTACAGTAAGACACTATCCTCTGGTCACAAAAAAGCAGATCAGCTCTCTGAGCCATGTTCCGAAGTATTTATATGATGCCGGTTTCTCCGGGGCTGACATTGATGGCCTCTTTAAACCTCGTTAATTTAAAAAGTCTGAGGGTCCGAAGGTCTGAGAGTCAGGGAAGGGCAAATGGCAATGATGGAAAAACGATAAAAAAAATCCCCTCGTAGGAGGGGATCGTTTTTATTAAAGGTTGTGTTTCTTCACGAAATCGTCTATCACTTCTTCCAGGTTGGGACTGCCAATTTCCTGGAGATCATACCATACCCTCGTGTTCGGTTTTTTAATTTTGATGATACGGTTGAGATCTATAGGTGTACCTATCACAACAGAATCACAATCAGTGTTATTTATCGTTGTCTCAAGGTCCTTCAACTGCTGGGCACCATAACCCATTGCCGGCAAAAGAGTGCCAATATTAGGGTATTTTTTGAAAGTCTCCGTGAGCTTGCCTACGGTGAAAGGTCTCGGGTCAACCAGCTCGGCAGCGCCAAACTTCCGTGCTGCGACCACGCCGGCACCTATCTTCATCTCACCGTGAGTGAGTGTGGGTCCGTCTTCGACAACAAGCACGCGCTTGCCTTTTATTACTGACGGGTCATCAACCTTTATAGGCGAGGCACCATCAATGACAATAGCTTTAGGCGCAACTTTTTCAATACTCTCGCGCACGGTCTGTATGTCCTCAGGAGCAGCACTGTCCATCTTGTTTATCACCACCACATCGGCAAGACGAAGGGTGACTTCGCCGGGATAGTACCTCAGCTCATGTCCTGCACGATGAGGATCAGTCACAGTGATCATCAGGTCCGGATTGTAGAATGGAAAGTCGTTATTACCGCCATCCCAAAGAATCACATCACAACCAGCCGGGTCATTCTCGGCGGCACGCAGTATGGCTTCATAATCAACTCCGGCATAAATGACATTGCCGCGTACAACATGAGGTTCGTACTCTTCCATCTCCTCTATGGTGCACTTATGCTTCTCGAGGTCAGAGATAACGGCAAAGCGCTGAACCTTCTGTTCGACGAGATTACCATAAGGCATCGGGTGGCGTATCGCTACCACCTTCAGTCCTTTTTTCATGAGGAGCTCAATGACCCGTCTCGAAGTCTGGCTTTTTCCGCAACCGGTGCGTATGGCACCTACGGCGATTACCGGCTTGACACTTTTCACCATTGTTTCCTTCCACCCCAGAAGAATGAAGTTGGCCCCTGCAGCATTGACGATAGCACTTACTGCCATCACTCTCTGATAGGGCACATCGCTGTAGGCGAAGACACAATCAGTAACTTTAAGATCCTTTATCAGCTTTGGCAGATCATTCTCGGAATAGATCGGGATACCTGAAGGATAAAGCTTCCCGGCAAGCTCAGGAGGATATTTTCTGCCGTCAATATCAGGTATCTGAGCGGCCGTGAAAGCTGCGACATTGTAAAGTTCATTATCACGGAAATAGGTATTGAAGTTGTGGAAATCCCGGCCGGCAGCTCCAATAATGATCACATTCCTTTTTAACATAAAACCTCCTCGTTTAATTATTATTTTTTTTGAATTTTGTCTATCAATATTTGCATCATTATCCGGCAAATTTATAATTTGTAACTGAATTTGAATGTGATTTTAGTCAGTTTAATCCTTTCTTTACATAGCGCATAATATTTTGATAATATGTTAGTTAATAATTGTGAGGCTTTTGCTGATAAAAATTCCTCTTAATATTTTAAACCTCAGATTATTGGCAGAATATTTGTATTAACTTTTCGCGGATGAATGTCCTTGCCCATATATATCTCTCAGGGGACTCTGATAATATAATTATTGGGAATTATATCGGCGACTATGTAAAAGGGCGGGATTATCTGAAGTATCCCGAAAGCATCCGCAAGGGAATTATCCTGCATCGTCATATTGATGCCTTCACCGACAGCCATCCGGTGGTACACCGTAGCAAGCTGCACTTCTCCGACAAATACCGGAAGTATTCGGGTGTTATCGTAGACATCATCTACGATCATTATCTTACCAGGGAGTGGGATCTGTTCTCAAGACGTCCGCTTGAAAGTGTGACATATAACTTCTACAGGGCAATGGTAAATAATTTTGAGATCTTGCCCGAAAACGTCCGTGAGAAGATGCCATTCTTTATTATTGACAACTGGCTTGAAACATACCAGACACGGATTGGCATCAGGAGGGTCCTTAAAACACTTAGCTCGGTGACTTCGCTGCCTAAAGAGACCAGGTGGGCTATGAGGGTCTGGAAAAAACAATATTATTCCATTGAAGAGGACTTTATGGAGTTTTTTCCGCAGCTGATTAATTATGTCGAAACCGATTTCGGGATAGTATTGTCTCCCGGCATCAGCAGTCCTTTCTGATCAACCGAGGTATTCTGTCCTTCCCGCGTCAAGCCTGATAAAGACGAACAGCAGGATGGTGAATCCCCATAAGGAGCTTCCCCCGTAACTGAAGAAAGGCAGCGGGATACCTATAACTGGCATAACGCCTATTGTCATCCCTATATTGACGAAGAAATGGACCAGAAAAAGTGCAAAAACACCGTATCCGTATGCGCGGATAAAGATTGTCCGCTGTCTTTCAGCCAGCACCACCAGCCTTATCAACAGCCAGACAAACAGTCCGATAACAACGGTTGATCCGAGGAACCCCCACTCCTCACCTACTGTGCAGAATATGAAATCAGTGCTCTGTTCCGGAACAAACTTGAACTTTGTCTGCGTGCCGTTGAGGTAGCCCTTTCCGGTGAAGCCGCCTGATCCCACTGATATAAGTGACTGATTCAGGTTATAACCTTCCCCGTAGGGATCTTCATCCAACCCCATCATGATATTTATCCTGTCCTGCTGATGCGGTTTAAGTATCTCATGGAAAGCATAGTCAACCGTGAAAAGGTATAGTAATCCGCAAAGGAGAAAAGCATAAATGACAGCAGGATTTTTCAGCTTATGGCGGTACGTATACCAGCCAAATACTGCTCCGGCCAGCACTATGGCCAATACTATTATAAAACCAGTCTCGAGACCAAGGAGATAGTGCCCGGCCAAAAATGACACACCACCTGTGACAGCCATCACTCCCAGAGCCTTAAGGGTAGTCAGGTACCCTGAGACAATTGCCAGAACAATAAATGACACCGCAATAATTCCCAGTGCCACAGGAACAGTCCCAAAGATGAGTGTAAGCAGGAAGAGAACCACTGCGAGAATGACCGAAATAAACACGTATATGCTCATACCTTCGCGGAAAAGGACAATGAAGAAGGCAAAATAGGTAACGACGGAGCCCATGTCAGGCTGAAGGGCAATAAGGATGACAGGCGCTATTATAATTGCTGTGGCGGGAGCCATGACCTTGAATTCGTTTACCTGTCTCCGCGAATTCAGAAATGACGCCAGGGCAAGTCCCGTTGCAAACTTGGCAAACTCGGAAGGCTGAATGCTGAAAGGTCCGATCTCAAACCAGGCTCTGGCGCCGTTAATCTCTTTACCTACTACCAGCACCAACAGAAGGAGTAAAATAAAGAAGCCGTAAATGAACCAGGCAAAGAAGAAATAGAGCTTGTTGTCGGTAACAATTACAAAGACCGCCAGCACTATTGCAGCAACGATCCACAGAAGCTGTTTACCATAACGCTGCGACAGGTCGAAAATGCTTGTATGATTCTCATTGTAAACAGCAGCATAGATATTCAGCCAGCCCATGATCATCATCACAGCCCACAGCATCACCGTAACCCAGTCTATACGGCTCAGTATATTACTATTCTTTTGCATCTGGCTTTATTACAAGATTAAAAACATAATCCTCAAGATATTTTCTCTTTATCCTGCCGGTAAGATACTCTTCGATCATTAAGCTTGCTATAGGAGCGGCAAATGTCGATCCGAACCCTGCGTTTTCAACGTAAACGGCTATAGCTATCTGAGGGTTATCCTTGGGTGCGAAGGCAACGAATATTGCATGGTCTTTGCCATGAGGATTCTGTGCCGTTCCGGTTTTCCCGCAAATTATGATACTGTCAAGCCTGGCACCGCGGGCAGTGGCACCTGGTCCGCCATTGACGGCCCATTCCATGCCCTCAATCAGGGGTTCAAAGTTTTGGAGTGATATACCTGTAATATACTTCTGGGTATAAAGTGATGACGGAGCTCCTTTGTCTCCAATCTTTTTTACCACATGGGGAATAAAAAATGATCCTCTGTTGGCTATTACTGCAGCCATATTGGCCATCTGCAGCGGGGTTGCACCTATCTCACCCTGTCCTATTGCCAGTGATATGACTGTAAGGGCTTTCCACCGGTCCTTACCATAATACCTGTCGTAATAAGAGCGTGTAGGGATATTTCCTGCGAGCTCATTGGGAAGGTCAATACCGAGCTTATTGCCAAAACCGAAAGCAACAAGATAATCCCTCCAGTGGTCAAAGGCTTCTCCTATAGCACTGTAATTCTTATTCTCAAGAATGTACCTGAAGGCATTGCAGAACCATGCGTTACATGACATCATGACAGCATGCGGGAGGTCATTCGGCGAGCTATGCGAATGGCATCCTACAGTGATTGATCCGGCATGATAGCCATTATTGCACCCGAACAGGGTCGAAGACCGGATCACACCTTCCTGCAGCCCGATAAGGCCGTTCATAATCTTGAAGGTCGAGCCCGGAGGATAAGATGCCATCAAGGCTCTGTCAAAGAGCGGCTTGACAGTGTCTGCCTGCAACCTGGCGAAATTGTCAGATCTGACCCTTCCGACAAGCAGCGAGGGATTATAGGAAGGTGAAGACACCAGTGCAAGTATCTCACCGGTGGATGGTTCAATCGCAACAATTGATCCCGTCTTGTTCCTCATCAGTTTTTCACCATACTGTTGTAGGTCAAGATCGATGGTGGACCAGAGATTTACACCAGGGATTGATGTAGTATCATACCTTCCGCCAGCATACGAACCCTTGACATTATTATGGACATCAACCAGCAGGATGTTTACTCCTTTCCTTCCCCTGAGTTGCTCTTCATATGATTTTTCAATTCCGCTGGTCCCGATATAGTCACCTGACCTGTAATATTTATCCCTGGAAATGAGCTTATCATCAACCTCTCCCACATAACCCAGAAGGTGTGCTCCTACAGGACGGGTATATTTCCTCAGTGTCCTGGCCTGAACATAAAAACCCGGAAATTTATAGAGCTCTTCCTGCAGGGCACCGTATGTTTCAGACGAGATCATTTTCATGAAAACAGAAGGAGCACGCCTTGAATATTTGATCGCCGCTTTCATCCTGCCTCTGAAATCCCGCATGTTTATGCCCAGTATCTCATTGAATCTTGCCGTATCAAAGGAGCTTGTCTGAAAGGGTATGACAAGAAGGTCATAAGCAGCCTGGTTGTATACGATAAGCTTCCCGTTACGGTCATAGATAAGTCCTCTGGCCGGATATTGCGTTATAGGCCGGAGTGCGTTGTTGGCGGCGGAGACGCGATACGTCTTGTCAACTATCTGGATATAGAAGAGCCGGCTGATGAGGATGGCAGCCGCAACCAGAACAAGGGCTATTAGGATGTACTTCCTGTTTGCATAACGGTCTTTCATGACTGCCTGATCATCTTCGTGGTCTGATGATATCAAAAAGTACAATAAAGAATGTGGTCACCGCTGTGCTCAGCAACACCCTCAGCAAAGTGTGGAAAAAATTACTGAAGCTGAATACTTCGATAAAAAATAATGAGAGATGGTGAATAAATACGACGGTCACAGTATAGATAAAGAACCAGCGCAGACCACTTGTTTTTGATGAAGGAGACGCCTCCGGTTCAGAGGCCTCAGCGGTGACATTGAGTGAGATCACCCACGGACGGACAAAGCCAGCCATGACGGTGGCAAAAGCGTGTACCCCCATGGTGCCAGAGAAAATATCAATGACAAATCCTGTCATAAAAGAAAGAAGGAGAAGTATCCACGAAGGTATCGCCATCGGCAGGATGAGGATGAACATCACATAAACATACGGATTTACATAGCCGCTGAACTGTATATTATTGAATATAAGGAGCTGCAGTACGATGAGTACTACAAAAGAAATAACATAATGAAGCGTCCTATTCATTTGTAACCTCCTCTTCAACGGCTTCTCTCTCATGCCTTGTGAGGTTACCGATAAGGTATACATCGGTAAGCTTTTTAAAATCGGCTGAGAGTAATACTTTCAGGGTCACAAAGTCACCACCTTTTTTCAGGTCGCCAGTGAGAGTACCTACCATCAGTCCCGGAGGAAAAATAGCCGAGTATCCGCTCGTGACAATAGTATCGCCCTCCGAAATGACAACATGGTGAGGTATCTCCGAGAGCTGTGCATAACGGTAGTTTCTGCCATTCCAGGCCAGGGAGCCGAAATAATCATTCCGGGCAATGCTGGCACTGAGTTTAAAGTCAGTGTTAAGCAATGACATGGCAACGGAGTAATTTCGCGAGACGCCTACTATAACACCTACCACGCCTGTTGACGAGGCTACTCCCATCCCTGTCGTTACTCCATGACGCGAGCCCCGGTCCAGCGTGATGAAATTCTTCTGTTTATTTACGGAGTTATTGATGACTCTGGCACTCAGATAATTATACCTTATCCCTGAGGCTGAATCACCGACTGCAGTAAGGGCAGGTTTATGGACGGTCTCCAGCTTTTCGATGCGGCGCCTGAGTTGAAGGTTCTCTGCGGCAAGCTCCTGATTGACTTGCCTGAGTCTGAAATATGAGTGGCCATTCTCAATCCTTTTTGCCACGAAACCTGAAATATTCCGGGCGGCGCCATAAGCAACAGACTGGTGATAATTATGTGAAGAGGATATCATGACTAAAGCCACCGCTTCCAGTATCAAAAATAAAATCAGGGTTTTATACCTGAGCAGGAAGTTCAGCAGGCTTCTCATTCATGCGTCGGCTTATCTCATCAGGAAAGGATACTTTTCAACATTCTTCAGAGCAACACCTGTGCCTCTTACAACAGCGTGAAGCGGATCCTCGGAGACCCTGAACGGAATGTTTATCTTATCGGTCAGACGTTTGTCGAGGCCTCGCAGAAGGGCTCCGCCGCCGGCAAGGAATACCCCCCTGTTTACTATATCAGCATACAATTCGGGCGGAGTCTGCTCCAAAACCTGGAGTATTGAAGCTTCCACCTTAGTGAGTGACTTGTCAAGACAATAGGCTATTTCCTGATATGATACAGGGATTTCAATTGGCAGTGATGTCATAAGGTTTGGCCCGCGCACCACAAAATCAGCAGGCGGATTCTCAATGTCAGGCAGAGCAGCGCCAACGGCAATCTTGATATCCTCAGCTGTCTTCTCACCGATCTTTATGTTATGCTGATGTCTCATATAAGACTGGATGTCAGATGTGAAACCGTCACCGGCGACGCGTATGGACCTGTTGCACACTATACCTCCCAGGGCTATTACTGCAATCTCAGTAGTTCCTCCGCCGATGTCAACAACCATGCAGCCCTCAGGGGCTTCCACATCGAGACCGATACCTATTGCGGCAGCCATTGGTTCATAGATAAGATAGACATCTCTTCCGCCGGCATGCTCCGAGGAGTCACGCACTGCCCTGATCTCAACCTCCGTGCTGCCACAGGGGATACCCACCACCATCTTCAGTGAGGGGGAGAAGAATTTAGGGCCTGTATTGATCATCTTGATCATACCTCTTATCATCAGCTCAGCAGCGTTAAAGTCAGCTATGACACCGTCCCTGAGGGGTCTTATGACACGAATGTTCTCATGTGTTCTGCCATGCATCTGGCGTGCCTTTTCACCTATGGCGATCAGTTTGCCAGTGTTGCGGTCAATGGCTACAATTGACGGCTCATCAACAACCAGCTTATCGTTGGCAATTATATTTGTGTTGGCTGTGCCAAGGTCTATTGCAACCTCCTGTGAAAGAAATGAAAATAAGCCCATAAATCTATTCTGCTAATTCTGATTATACGTTAGTGTTTAAAGTGTCTTATACCTGTAAAAACCATAGAAACATTGTTTTTATTGCAGTAAGCTATAGAATCCTTATCGCGGACTGACCCGCCCGGCTGTATGATAGCCGTTATTCCTGCCTCGTGGGCAGTGGTTACCGAGTCAGCGAATGGGAAAAAAGCGTCTGAGGCCATCACCGCACCTTCAAGCGAAAATCCGAAAGCACGCGCTTTATCTATTGCCTGACGCAGTGAATCAATGCGTGAAGTCTGACCGATGCCACTTGCACATAACTGTCTGCCTTTTACCAGCACGATGGCATTCGACCGGCTCTGTTTGACGACCCTGTTGGCGAAGACCATGTCTTCGTACTCTTCCGGTGTGGGATGTCTCTCTGTGACAGGCTTCATATCAGCCGGTTTCTCATTCACCCTGTCACGCTCCTGCCAAAGGACACCGCCGAGCATCGATCTGAATGATGCAGCATCGGCATGAACCAGTTTGCGATGGAGTATAATCCTGTTCTTTTTCTGCTTAAGTATTTCAACTGCCTTACCGCTGAACGAAGGTGCAATTACCACCTCAAGAAAGATCTTGTCCATCTCAGTGGCGACAGCCTCATCGATATCCCTGTTGACAATGGCAACTCCACCGTAGGCAGAGACAGGATCACATGCAAGAGCAGCTTCCCAGGCCGTTTTCAGATCAGCACGCGAAGCAATACCGCATGCATTGTTATGCTTTATGATTGCGCAGGTGACCTCCTCAAACTCATCTATAAGACTTATTGCCGCATCAATATCCAGCAGGTTATTGTATGAGATCTCCTTCCCGTGCAGCTGTTCATAGATGAGGCCAGGGTCACCGAAGAAGACGCCTTTCTGGTGAGGGTTTTCCCCATAACGCAGTTCATGTCCGGTCAGAATGCTTTGTTTAAATGCAGACACTTCATTCCTCCGGTTAAACCACCTGAAGATGGCTGTGTCATAGTGCGATGTCTGGTTAAATGCCTCGAGAGCAAACCTGTAACGCTCTTCTTCCGTTATAACTCCTTCCCTGGCATCAAGGATCTGCATCAGTGCATCATACTGATTCCTTGAAGAGACAATGAGCACATCGGCATAATTCTTTGCTCCCGCCCTTATAAGTGAGATGCCTCCTATATCGATCTTTTCAATTATTTCCTGATCAGCAGCCCCAGAAGCGACAGTCTCTTCGAAAGGATAAAGGTCGACGATAACAAGATCAAATAGATGGATGTTATACTCAGCCACCTGCTTCATGTCAGTCTCATTGTTCCTCCGCGCCAGTATGCCTCCGAAAATACCGGGATGGAGTGTTTTTACCCTGCCCCCCAGTATAGAGGGATATGTGGTAATATCCTCCACCTTACCTGCACTAACACCTGACCTGGTAATAAAATCCCAGGATCCTCCCGTGGAAACGACAGATACGCCGAGGCTATCGAGCTTCTTCACTATAGCTTCAAGACCGTCTTTGCAATAAACTGAAACAAAGGCGCTCTTTATTCTTATGTCACTCATAATCAGTAATTCAGGTTATCGTTGACAAGGATTCTGCGATCGGATAAAAATAGATATTTTTTTTGATAAGCAATGTTACCTCAAATAATTGAATTGATGAATTATTGCGGAGATATTGATGTTTCATATTTGACTATCTTTGACCATTAAAATGACCGGGCCATGTGGTTAAAAATGTTTAAGGAAAGTTTTCTCTTTGCTGTCAACTCTGTTTCAGTTAATAAATTACGCACATTCCTTTCTCTTTTTGGCATTACGATAGGGATTGTCTCAATCATTTCTGTATTTACGGTTTTTGACTGGATGGAAAACGGAATTAAAACAAGCATTGAGTCTCTCGGAGACAATACAATATATGTTGCAAAATGGCCGTGGACTCCTGATCCTGACATAAAATGGTGGGATATGATGAGATGGCCGGCTCCGTCGACAGATGACTATGAGGCGATACTCAAAAAATCACCTTCAGCTCAGGCGGTTTGTTTCACTGTGGGTTCAGGAGAGACGATTAAATACCGCAGCAACGCCGTCATTGAAAGATATATTATGGCTGCGACACATGATTTTGAAAAGGTAAGATCATTTGAGATAGAAAAAGGCCGTTATTTCACTGAATCGGAGTCTGCTTCCGGAAAGCCTGTAGCCATTTTAGGTATCGAAATGGCAAAGAAACTGTTTAATGATGTAAATCCTCTAGGTAAAGAGATTACGATAGCCGGATACAAAGCCGAGGTCATCGGTGTATTTAAGAAAGAGGGCAAAGGGGGAATAAGTGACAGCGGCATGGATGAAACACTTCTGGTTCCAGTGAATTTCAGCCGTAAGTTCATCAACTTCCGTAACCCGTTTCTTGACTCAAATGTAATGATCAGAGGAAATGAGGGTGCGTCAGTTGAGCAGCTGAGTGATGAGATTACGATGATTTTACGTTCAGCCCGGAAAATCAACCCCGGAGAGGTAAGCAATTTCTCAATCAATCAGGCCAGCCAGATCACCAAGACCCTTGAGCCTGTCTTTAAAGGTATAAATATTGCCGGATGGATCATAGGAGGATTCTCAATTCTGGTAGGCGGCTTCGGCATTGCCAATATCATGTTCGTATCTGTCAGGGAACGCACCAGCATAATCGGGATCCAGATGGCCCTGGGAGCAAAGAGAAGATACATTCTTCTCCAGTTCCTCATCGAATCAATGCTTCTTTCAATTGCCGGAGGCATCCTGGGACTTATCATCGTCTTTTTGGGAACCCTATTGGTAAATTATTTCTATGGCCTGGATATGTTCCTGACGACAGGAAATATCGCCCTTGCAATAACAATCTCCGGTACCATTGGGATTATTGCAGGCTTCGCACCGGCATCAGCCGCAGCAAAAATGAATCCGGTTGAAGCAATAGGTTATACATTCTGACAGATCAAAAGGAGTAATCTTCCAATCCTATCTGTTCCGGGCAACCCAGTTAGTCAGTTCAACAAACTGCTCAACAGTGAGCTGTTCCGCCCTCTGTGACAAAAGAGGCATTGTGTCTGCATCAGGACGGACCATCATCCTGACGGGATTGCGGATCATCTTGCGGCGCTGATTGAAACAGCGTTTGACCACCCTAAAGAAGAGGTCCTCTTCACAATCCAGTCTCTCTCTGTTATTGCGATCAAGATGTATCACGGCTGATTTGACCGTTGGCGGCGGAGAAAATACATTCTCGTCAACGGTGAAAAGATATTCAATGTCATACCATGCCCTGAGAAGTACACTAAGGATACCATAAACACGGCTTCCGGGGGCAGAACAGATACGCTCAGCCACTTCTTTCTGAACCATACAGGTCACCTCCGCCACCCTGTCGCGGTTTTCAAGGATTTTAAAAAGTATCTGACTGGAAATATTATAGGGGAAATTACCTATGATGGCAATTCTTTTGCCCATGGGCTTCAGGTCGATCTGGAGAAAATCGTCTTTTATTATCTCGCCTATCCCTCTGATATTATCCCGGAGGTATTCGACTGACTCGGTATCTATTTCCACCACTTTCAGCACCGGGAAGTTCCTGATCACGAGAAACTGTGTCAGCACGCCCATACCTGGCCCCACCTCAATAACAGCATCACAATTCTCAGCCTTCAGGGAGTCTACAATAGCAGCAGCAACCTTTTTATCCTTCAGGAAGTGCTGACCCAGGTACTTCTTGGCTCTTACTTTACCCACTCCCATGGAGGCACGAGGCTGTCAGATTTAAAACCAGGAATATTTATTCGCTACAGAAGATCCAATAACCCTTTAATCGCATTAAAATAGAGCATGATAAAAAATGTTAAGTTCATCAGCCATATCATCATCATGTTGAACCACAGGGTTTCGATCCGCCGGTTGCCAATCATTTTATAGGGAGCATAGAAATGAGCTCTCCCGATATGTGATCCCGGTTCCATGAACACCGGGTCAGATTTCTGGATAATGCGGTCAGGGGTATCATACATCTTCTGTTGCACAGTGCGGTTCAGCAGCTGGTCAGCGAGAGCCTCATTATAAGTTGCTTCCCGAAGCCTGACCAGCTCTTCCTTACCAATGGTCCGGGTAAGGCTGTCGGTTATATGATCCTTGACTGCAGTATAATGCAGATACTGCCTTCTTATAACCTTTTGAAGAGTGTCGAGGTAGTCACCCACAATATAAGCTGCATCTGCGGTGAAGGGTTCTTTGTCAATTACCCTCATTGCTGACGACGGATCAAGTCCTTCCTCCCTGCTCAGGATGTCAATATGGTATTTGAGCTTCGCAATGTTGCCGTCATAAGCATCCCTATACTCAGGCTTACCCCATGCCCAGACACATTGCCAGCTCTTTTTCTTAAGCTCCGGTACAAGGAAGGATGATTCCCAGTCATAACGGCTGATCAGCATCTCTGTGTTGAAAAATGGTTTCATGTACTTTCCTGAGCGAAACTGCTCTACTGCCATAGCCTCGTATGACCAGCGGCTTGCCATGATATCTCCGATTACAGGCACAAATATCTTCTTTGTCATCGACGTATGGAGGTCGTCAAATCTGATCATTGCACCTCCCAGCAACAGCTGGGGAACAAGTATAATTGGTATCAGTATATAGATGCTGATAGCTGTTTTCATACTTGCCGAAATATTGAGCCCGATCATATTCCCGAAGCATGATGTGGTAAAAAGTATAAGCCATTGCCTCCACGTCATACCTTCCACCTGAAGGATCGACTGGGAGATGAGCACGTACATCAGTGTTTGTATTGCTGACAGTCCGAAAAGAAAAGTAATCTTTGACACCAGGTAGCTGAGGCGGCTTATATTGAGGTATTTTTCCCGTTCAAGTATCTTCCTGTCCCTGAAGATCTCCTCGGCACTGACAGTAAGGCCGAGGAAAAGAGCTACAACCACGCTCATAAAAAGAAAAACGGGATAACTCTTGTTATCTGAGAACAGATAGGTTCCGTCTTTCATGTATTTCGAAACATAGCCGAGAATAAATGCCAGGAGCGGCGGCTCCAGAAGGTTAATGGAAAGGTACTGTTTATCAACAAATTTTCTGACCAGGTTCCTTTTCAGGTAAGTGCTCACCTGTTTTAGTTTTTCAGGCACTTTGAAGTTGCTGGAAGGCAAAGGTTTCATATCAGGTCTGCCAGTCAGCGCAGGCTCCATTTTCTGTTTGTACCTGTGATACCATTCCACCGGGGAAACTTGCCTTTCAGGTCCTCTGTTACCATCGTTGTCCACTACCTTGGCTTCTACTATCTGGAGGATCTCATCCGTCTCCACATTGCCGCAGTTGGGACATTCACTTTCTGCAGCATTAGCCTGGGAAGTCTCTGTCTTGAAATATACCAGAGCTTCCACTGGATCTCCGTCATAGATCATATATCCACCCTTGTCAAGCACCCACAGCCTGTCAAACATCTTGAGGATGTTCGATGAGGGCTGGTGTATGATGACGAAGATCAGTTTGCCTGCTACAGCCTGGTCTTTAAGCATCTCCATGACATTCTCGGAATCATGGGAAGAAAGTCCTGAGATGGGTTCATCGGCAAAGAGCACGGCTGGCTCACGCATCAGCTCAAGACCTATGTTAAGGCGCTTGCGTTGCCCGCCACTGACCTTTTTATTAAGGGGGTCACCCACAAGCAGGTCTTTGATCTCGAAAAGGTCAAGCTGTTTCAGAACGGAGACCACGACCGCGTTGAGTTTCTCCTCGTCGTAATCTCCGAAGGTAAGTCTGGCATTGAAGTAAAGGTTCTGATAAACGGTGAGTTCTTCAATAAGAAGGTCATCCTGAGGCACATAACCAATTAGACCGGTAAGCTCTTCAGGCTCATTATGCAGATCATAACCGTTAATAAAAACGGAACCGTTTCCCGGTCTGATCTTGCCGTTCAATATATTAAGGAGAGTGCTTTTGCCTACCCCGCTGCCTCCCATTATTCCAATCAGATTACCTGACTTGACACTGAAGCTCATTGGCTGAATGCCAATGTCAGATCCCTTGAAGTGATATTCAATGTTATGGCCCTCAAAAATTATGTCCTCAACAAAATTGGCCCGAACGAACTTCCTGAAAATAGTTGTATAATAAAGCGGGGCCATCCCATGCCCTCGGATATTGACGCCGGGTTCAAGGAGAAAAGGCCTCATCGGAACCACATTGCGCCCCTTGAAATGCAACTGAGACTTGCCATCGTATATGAACAGCACATGTTCGGTGCTTTCAATGAAGAGAACGTAGATGGTCCCCTTCAGCCCTCTTGAAACCTGATGATGCCACTCGTGGTAATTGGCAAACTTTAATGCAGCATCTCCTATATTGCCTTCTCCTTCAATGGCGAGAAAGCAGTCGGGGGTTATCTTGTCATAAAGCATCCCCAGCATGAATGATGAGGCATTGTTTTTCTCCTTCTGCGAGATATTGAACGTGCGCGCGACAATGTCGACTATTGAAGACTCCTGTTCAGAAACCGTGCCGTCTTCAGAAACGAACTCAAGAAGCTGCAGGAACACAATTATTCTCTCCTCCAGGAAGAGACCTTTTTTGATCTGCCTGCAAATGTTTGTAATCTGGAATGCTATGAGAGAATTCTCATCGGAGAGTTCGCCCTCTGCCACTGCCCTGAGCTCTTTTTCATAGAAATGAAGATTATTTTCATAGAGTTTAAAATACTCTTCTTCCAGCTCCTGGTTGAGATATCTGCGCAGGTAACCACGAAGGATCTTTTTACCCCTGGCTGTAACTCCTACAGGATTCACAGTAGACAGAATGGCAAAAATATGTATCAGCGCATGTAATACTGATTCCCTCATAGTCTTAAAAAAAGACCGCAAATTTATCTTTGCGGTCTCCCAGGATTTATTTTTTTTATTTTACCAGCTCTGCCCTGACCGAGCCAACGGCACTTTTCAAGTCCTCAATATTCTGCATCGTCAGGCTTGTTCCCAGCTTTGCATATTCTTCTCTTATCGGTTGCAGGCTTGCAAGAAACTGCGATACAAGGGGATCGTCAGCATGTGGTTTGGCTATATCCTCAAACTGCTCAAATGATTTCTTCTGCTCAAGAAGGACAGACTCAAACCCTGAGAGGTGTCCGCCAGACTCAGAAACTGCCAGAGTGAGATACATGCCCTCAACCCATGCACCGCCTACCATAAGCAGAGCAAGGTTTGCCTGATCTGCGTCGACCATATATCCATAGGTGCGATCAAAAACATCAGTCAGTATTTTTACCAGTGTGTCCCTGTTGTCAAAATTTGTTTTTATCTCATCATAGAGATACGGATCATAAATCTTGGCAAGATTCTGTTCGAGTGACATGTCGTGCAGAGCCGCAAGATAATCAATGACATCCTGCTGCATATTGTACAATGTTGTATAGCTCAGGTCTGCACCGTAGACCCCTATATTTACCGACCTTTTGTAGCTTTCAACATAATTCCTGGCGTTGTCCGGAGAATTGGTCGCTCCAAGTATGTAGCCAAGATCCATATCTGTAAGCTTTTTGATAACCTCCGCCGATGTCGGAAGCGGATAAACATTCTCTTCAATCTTATTCTCCAGCCCCTGCTCTTCAAGCTTGTTCAACTCTTTATTCTTTTTTGTCTCACCCCTGTTCTTGCAGGAGTATGAACCGGCAACCGCAAGGATCATTACAGCTACCAGTAATTTCATGAAAGTCTTTTTCATAAGCCAGTTTTTGGTACTTGTATTTGTTACGTAAAATTAAACCTTTTACACTTCCGAGAAAATTTTATTGCAAGAAAATTTCATTTCTGATCCTTCTTCCCTCATTTCATCACATAAACAGCCGGGCATCTGTTCTTGTTCATGGTCTTTTCTCTATCTTTACATCCCGGATCAACAACAGACACCTGATGTGGAATTTTGATGAGGAGATCAACCGGGAAAATACCAGTTGCATAAAATATGATCTGAGAGAAGAGGTCTTTGGAAGAGCTGACGTTATCCCCATGTGGGTGGCGGACATGGATTTTAAAACTCCCTCCTTCATCACTGACGCTCTTGCCAACCGTCTGAAACATGAAATACTCGGTTATACATTCAGGTCTGATTCCTATTTTAACTCAATTATAAAGTGGATCTATGACCGTCACGGGTGGAAGATAAACCGTGAGTGGATTGAATTCAGTCCGGGAGTTGTGCCAGCACTGAACATGTGCACTCTTGCCTACACGAAAAAGGGCGAAGGAATAATAATCCAGCCTCCCGTTTACACTCCTTTTCACGGTGCGGTAAAGGATCATGAACGCATACTGTTATTTAATAACCTCCTTGAAACCGAAGAAGGATGGATGATGGATTTTGACGGCCTCCGGAAACTTGTTTCTCCTTCTGTTAAAATGATAATAATCTCCAATCCTCATAATCCTGTAGGAAGGGTCTGGCAGTTGAATGAGCTGACTGAACTGGTTGATATCTGCTACGAAAAGGGAATTATCATCCTTTCTGATGAGATACACTCTGATCTGATACTGCCAGGTTACCGACATATACCCCTGGCATCAATCTCGCAAAAGGCCGCTTCCGTCACAGTCACATGCTTGGCACCGAGCAAAACCTTCAACCTTGCAGGACTTTCAACTTCATCCATGATAATATCCGATCCTGATCTCAGGGAGAAATACAGGAAAACACTCACAGGGTTGCACATGCATCTTGGAAACATTTTCGGCAACATTGCCTCGGAAGCTGCTTACACTTACGGACGCGCATGGCTGGATGAACTAATTGTTTATATTCAGGGCAACGTCGACCTCGTTATGAATTACTGCGGGGAGCATTTGCCGCTTATAAAGCCTGTGAAGCCTGAAGCCACATACATGATCTGGCTCGACTGCCGTTCCATGGATATGAGCGGCAGGGAGCTGCAGGGTTTCTTCGTTGACAAGGCAGGTGTCGGTATGAATGAAGGGTCTTTATTCGGCCCGGGAGGCGAGGGCTTTATGCGGATGAACCTCGCCTGCCCAAGGATAATTGTAGAGAAAGCACTCAAACAGATTGACAGCGCAATAAACACCTGAGATGAAACCGGCGAACAAATTAAGTGTGCGACTGACACTGGAAGACGGTTCCGTATACAGGGGATGGTCATTTGGTGCACCTGTGGCCGCGGCCGGAGAGGTGGTCTTCAATACCGCAATGACAGGATACCCCGAGAGCCTGACAGACCCTTCCTACCGGGGACAGATTTTATGCCTCACTTACCCCCTGGTAGGTAACTACGGCGCTCCGGGAAAGAGCGAGCAGGATGATCTTTACCTGTTCTATGAATCGTCAGGTGTGCATATCTCAGCTCTCATCGTATCGGACTATTCATTTGAATACAGCCACTGGAACGCCATTGAAAGCCTCCACGACTGGCTGCTGAAAAGCAATGTGCCGGGAATCTACGGCATCGACACAAGGGCGCTGACAAAACGTATTCGCGAAAAGGGTGCCATGCTCGGCAAGGTTGAACCTGAAGGCACTGCTGCAGAGTTCTATGACCCTAATAAAGTCAACCTGGTTGCCGAAGTAAGCACTACAACCCGCCAGGTTTACGGCAACGGCAAATACCGGATCATGCTGGTAGACTGCGGGGTGAAATTCAACATCATCCGTAACCTCCTGAAACGCGATACGACCATCATCAGGGTACCGTGGGACTACGACTACAGCGCTGAGAAGTATGACGGGCTATTTCTGACTAACGGGCCAGGTGATCCCAAGATGTGCCGCACAGCCATTGATCATGTAAGACAGTCATTAGACGGCGACAAGCCCATATTTGGCATCTGTCTGGGTAATCAGCTCATGGCGCTGGCTGCCGGTGCTGACACGTATAAACTGCGTTACGGCCATCGCAGTCACAACCAGCCGGTTCAGATGGTCGGCACTGAAAGAGCATACATCACCTCGCAGAACCACGGCTTTGCGGTTAACAACAACACTCTTCCGGCAGGCTGGCTGCCGCTCTTCATCAACGTCAATGACAACACCAACGAGGGTATGAAGCATATTTCAAAACCCTTCTTCTCGACACAGTTCCATCCTGAAGCCTCCGGCGGTCCGACAGATACGGATTTTTTATTTGATGTATTTATCGGGAATATTGAGAATTCAATTCGCCATGAATGATTGAATCGAACAATTCCTGAGGTGAATACGCCTTTCTGAACCCAACCATTATCTTCTCAATACGTTTTTTTATCAGACCGGTTCCAGTGTTGCCTATGCTGCCGATATGGGTATAATCATTGAGGCCGGTCGGTTCAAACGTTCCTGATCCGGCCATACTTGCCACAACCCGGTATGCATCCCTGAACGGCATGCCCCTTAATGCCATCTTATTTGCCTCCTCAACAGAATATATGTCGTTATACCTTCCATCATTCATGATATCACGTTTGATAATCAACCCTCCTGCCGTACTCCGTACAGCAGCTACAAGGTCCCTCATCTCATCAAAAGAATCAAACAGAACAGCCTTCAGCTCCTGGTAGTCGCGGTTATACCCCGGAGGCAGTCCTGTTGTCATCATCACAATTTCATTTGGAACACATTGAAGCTTGTTGCAGCGTGCCCTGATAAGCTCAAAAAGATCGGGATTTTTCTTATGCGGCATTATTGAAGAGCCTGTTGTTAGATCATCCGGCAGGGTAATAAAACCGTATCCAGGCGACATGAACAACAACACATCGGATGAAAACCTTCCAAGCGAGTTTGCGACAGAAGCTATCGCATTTGCAATGATTCTTTCCGTACGGCCCCTGCTCATCTGTGCATATGGAGAGGTGACTATCAGCCTGTCAAATTTCAGCAATGAGGCAGTCAGCTTTCGGTCGATAGCCAGGGTTGTTCCGTAACCGGCAGCGGTCCCAAGCGGTGAAGCGTTGGTAAAGGATGAGGCATCAGCCAATAGCTGCAGGTCGTCACATAGGCTTTCTGCATATGCAGCAAACCACAAGCCGAATGATGATACCATGGCTGTCTGCATATGCGTGAAACCCGGCATGAGAGCTGATTCATTATTTTTGCTAAGCTCAAGAAAGAGACCGGCAAGCTTATGAATTTCTACGGCAAGAATAGCTGACTGATGGCGTAGCCATAAATGAATATCTGTTATAATCTGATCATTACGTGAACGGCCGGTATTCAATCTTCCTGCAGCTTCCCCGGCATTATCCTGTAATCGGAACTCGACATATGAATGGATATCCTCATATTCTTTCCCAATTTGAAGGTTCCCTTTTCCGGCCTCTGCAAAAAGGAGTGAGAGACCACTGATGAGCCTGGCCTTCTCATCAGGACCAATGATCCTGCACTTCTCAAGCATGACAGTGTGAGCCATCGACCCAACGATATCATAAGGCGCCAGCCTCTCATCATAGTGCCTGTCGCGATCACATGTGAAGCTGATAGTACTTTCTTGCGTTTTACCGCCCTTGTCCCACAGGTTCATCCTTATTTACTTTTTTTCTGTTAGCTTCCATAATGGCATGATGCGCCATCAGGCGTATGGCATTGATGCGTATGAAACCGAGACTGTCAGTCTGATTAAATCCTCCTTCGATATCCATGCTTGACAACTCCTTATTATATAATGAAGAGGGCGATTCACGACCTTCAATAATAATATTGCCCTTGTAGAGTATCATATGGACAACGCCGTCAATAACCTCCTGGCTCTTGTCCATTGCAGCCTGTAGGAAATCCATCTCGGGGGAGAACCAGAAACCGTTATACACCAGCTCGGCAAAGACTGGTGCCAGCATGTTGCGCAGCCGCATTACCTCACGGTCCATTGCAATGCCCTCGATATCCTTGTGAGCAGCATAAAGTATGGTAGCACCCGGAGTCTCGTAAATACCTCTTGACTTTATGCCCACGAACCTGTTCTCGACCATATCAAGGAGACCGATGCCATTCTCACCGCCCAGCTTATTAAGAAAAATGAACAGTTCGAGAGGGTTTTCATGGCTTATTCCCTCATCCTTGTTAGTCACCTTGACAGGCACGCCATCCTTGAATGTGATAGATATATGTGTCTCTTTATCAGGAGCATCCATTGGCATCACCATTTTTGAAAGGATATCCTTGCCGGCACAGTAGAGCGGATCTTCAAGAATGCCTGCCTCATGGCTTATATGCATCAGGTTGTCATCCTCACTGTATGGTTTTGAAATGGAGGCTTTGACGGAGATGCGATGTCCGGCGGCATATCTGATCATGTCAGAACGGCCCTGGAATTGAGAGAGAAACTCGGGGTCCTTCCATGGAGAGATGACTTTAATATCAGGTTTGAGCGCATAGTAGGTCAGCTCAAACCGCACCTGGTCGTTGCCTTTGCCGGTAGCACCGTGAGCTACAAAATCGGCGCCATATTCTATGGCAGCCTCTATCTGCTTCTTTGCTATGAGCGGACGTGCCAGCGCCGTTCCTAGAAGGTAACGGTCCTCATAGACAGCATTGGCCTTTACAGCCTTGAAGATATAATCAGTGACAAACTCTTTCTTCAGATCTTCAATGATCACCTTTGAAGCTCCTAATGCCAGAGCTTTTTCACGCACAGCTTCAAAATCTTCATTCTGGCCGACGTCAGCCACAAAGGCTATAACATCAAATCCTTTTTTTATGAGCCATTTAAGTATCACGGAGGTGTCAAGTCCCCCGGAATATGCAAGCATTACTTTTTTCATCTTATTGTTTTTCTTGTGAATTATTTTTAAAGATCAGGCTGATACATTCTTCAACAGCTTCATTGCTTATGTTATCTCTGGGGATAACAAGGATTGTATCATCGCCTGCAACAGTACCGGCTATTTCATATCTTCCTGCACGGTCTATTTTCAGTGCCACAGCAGATGCAAATCCCGGATATGTATAGATCAGCATCATATCCCTTGCCCAGGTTATCCCTGTTACAGCTTCGCTCTCATGTCCGGGTAATGTATCAGCAGTCTTTGCCGTTTTGCCCGGGAGCATGTAGCGATAGCCTCCTTTGCTGTCAAAGCCCCTGCTTACGCCAAGCTGCCTTAAGTCGCGGGAGAGTGTAGCCTGCGTACACTTCATCCCTGTGCCCTCCATCAGTCTGAGCAGCTCCTCCTGTGATGTGATGTTTTTTTCTGATACCATTTTCTCAATCAGGATAAGTCGTGATGCTCTTGTCATATTTGTATATTTATTCATTTATAATGCAAATTTATACATTAATATTTAAATGCAAATATTTTTGGAATGATTTCCTAATCCTCTACGAGGAATTTTTATGTGGTTGTTTCATCCGTCCTACAGTACCTTAACATCTACGATGTATTCGTTTGTTACAAATGGAATATTTATGAATTGTGCGTAGCGCATCAGCTTGCGTAGGAGAACGAGAGATTAATGAACATTTATTCCTAGACCTATCATGGCATAACCCTACAGATAATTTATTGTATTTTTACCGGCAGGAGGATGATAATGAAGGAAGAGATAAAAAAGGTTTTGCTGCTTGGTTCCGGGGCTCTTAAAATAGGCGAGGCAGGCGAGTTCGACTACTCAGGTTCACAAGCCCTTAAAGCACTCCGCGAGGAGGGTATTTTCACTGTTCTCATCAACCCCAACATTGCCACCGTTCAGACCTCTGAAAAAATCGCAGACAAAATATACTTCCTCCCTGTAACACCAAATTTCGTTGAACGCGTCATAGCCCGGGAAAAACCTGATGGTATCCTGCTTTCCTTCGGCGGACAGACAGCTCTGAACTGCGGCACTACACTCTTCCGCGACGGGGTCTTCGGGAAATACGGTGTGAAGGTCCTTGGTACTCCCGTCAGCGCCATCATGGATACTGAAGACCGTGAGCTCTTCGTGAAGAAGCTTGATGAAATAGATATCAGGACCCCTCACAGTATTGCCGTCACTAATGTTGCAGACGCATTAAAAGCGTCAGAGAAACTCGGGTTTCCGATTATAATCAGGGCAGCATATGCACTGGGAGGACTGGGTAGCGGATTCTGCTCAGACACCGAAGAACTAAAGACATTGGCCGGGAGGGCGTTCACCTTCTCCGAACAGATAGTCGTTGAAGAATCGCTGAAGGGCTGGAAAGAAGTTGAATATGAGGTCGTGCGCGACCGCTTCGACAACTGTATCACCGTGTGCAACATGGAGAACTTTGATCCGCTGGGAATTCATACAGGTGAAAGCATCGTCGTGGCGCCATCGCAGACACTCTCGAACAGCGAATACCATAAGCTCAGGGAGCTATCTATCAGGATCATACGTCACATCGGTATAATCGGTGAATGCAATGTCCAGTATGCTCTTGACCCAAACTCTGAAGACTACAGGGTAATTGAGGTCAATGCACGGCTATCACGTTCCAGCGCACTGGCCTCTAAGGCAACAGGATACCCTCTGGCTTTCGTGGCAGCAAAACTTGGGTTGGGTTATGGCCTTCACCAGCTGAAGAACTCGGTCACAAAAACCACTACTGCCTGCTTTGAACCTGCCCTCGATTATATAGTCTGCAAGATCCCCCGCTGGGACCTGAACAAGTTCCAGGGGGTGGCCCACGAGATTGGCAGCAGCATGAAAAGTGTAGGTGAGATAATGGCGATAGGCAGAACCTTCGAGGAGGCAATCCAGAAAGGACTGCGCATGATTGGTCTCGGCATGCACGGTTTCGTCAGTAACCGCAATCTAAGCTTCCAGGGCATCGAAAAAGAACTCTCCCAGCCTACTGATATGCGTATCTTCTCAATAGCCGAAGCAATGGAAAAAGGCTTTGACGTTGACCGTATTTATGAGCTCACCAGGATCGACAAATGGTTTCTGTACAAGCTGCAGAACATTGAGAACATAAAAAAGAAACTTGAAACATATAATTCTCTTGAAAATATCCCATCCGGGGAATTGCTTCATGCCAAGATAAACGGTTTCAGCGACTTCCAGATAGCGCGCCATGTGCTAAAGGCAGACAACAAGAAGATCAATGAAGCCATGCTAAGTGTCCGCCGTTACCGCAAGAGCAAGGGCATTGTTCCGTATGTCAAGCAGATAGATACGCTTGCCGCCGAATACCCTGCCGTGACCAACTATCTCTATATGACCTACAGCGGCATGGAACATGACGTATGGTATGAGAATGACAAGCGTTCAGTGATAGTGCTCGGATCAGGCGCCTACCGGATAGGATCAAGCGTTGAATTTGACTGGTGCTCTGTCAATGCCATCACCACCATACGCAAAGAGGGACTGCGTGGTGTGATGATAAACTATAATCCCGAGACAGTCAGCACTGACTACGACATGTGCGACCGTCTCTATTTTGACGAGCTGTCGTTTGAACGCGTGATGGATATCATTGACCTGGAGACACCCCGCGGAGTGATACTGGCAATGGGGGGACAGATACCGAATAACCTGGCCATGAGACTTCACAGGCAGGGTGTTCCGATACTGGGAACCCCGCCTGAATCTATTGACAGGGCCGAGGACCGGCACAAATTTTCATCAATGTGCGACTCCCTGGGCGTTGACCAGCCGAGGTGGCAGGAACTGACGAGCTTCGAGGAAATTGATAAATTCATTGACGGTATCGGCTTCCCGGTGCTGATCCGTCCGTCATATGTTCTCTCCGGTGCAGCAATGAACGTAGTCTCAAACCGAAGTGAGCTCGTCCATTTTCTTGAGCTGGCCGCCAGCGTCTCAAAGGAATACCCGGTGGTGGTATCCGAGTTCATTGAATATGCCAAGGAGATTGAGATTGATGCCGTGGCCACAGCAGGAGAGATCGTAGCTTACGCAATAAGCGAACATGTTGAGTATGCGGGTGTGCATTCAGGTGATGCAACAATAGTATTCCCGCCGCAGAAGATCTACTTTGAGACCGTCCGGCGTATCAAGCGTATCTCAAGACAGATAGCAAAAGAGCTTAATATCTCAGGCCCGTTCAATATACAATTCCTTGCACGGGAGAATGATATAAAGGTCATAGAGTGCAATCTCCGCGCCAGCCGGAGCTTTCCGTTTGTATCAAAGGTATTGAAAACCAATCTGATAGAGCTTGCAACAAAGGTCATGCTTGGTGTTCAGTGGGAGAAACCGCACAAGTCGGTCTTTGACCTTGACTATGTGGGCGTTAAAGCTTCGCAGTTCAGTTTCTCACGTCTCGCCAAGGCTGATCCGGTGCTGGGTGTTGACATGGCTTCAACGGGTGAGGTGGGATGTATAGGCGACAGTTTTTACGAAGCTTTGTTAAAGGCTATGTATTCTGTAGGTTACCGCATGCCTGAGAAAGCGGTGCTGATATCATCGGGTCCCGCAAAATCGAAGGCTGACCTGATAGAAGCTGCACGCCTTCTTCGAGGCCGGGATTATAAGATCTATGCTACCAGAGGGACACAGCAGTTCCTGACCAATGCCGGGATAGAGGCCGAGGTGGCCTTCTGGCCTGATGAAAAAGAGAGTCCCAACACCGTGGAACTGATAAAGACACGCATTGTTGACCTGGTGATCAATATCCCCAAGGATCTGTCTCCTACGGAGCTGAACAACGACTATCAGATACGGCGAAGTGCCGTTGACTATAACATTCCGCTGATCACCAATGCCCGACTGGCATCGGCGTTTATTCATGCCTTCTGCAGCATGACGGAGAGTGAGCTGGAAATAAAGGC
>JADGPV010000074.1 GCA_017882245.1 Bacteroidales bacterium
AGCGGATATACAGTCATCTTCCTTTTCCTGGGGAAATGATCCATGGCGGCTCCGGCAGCCAGTCCGGCCATAAGCAAGGTGAGTATGAGAGCCGAAAGGATATAAATGTTACCTGCAGTTACCTGCAGTATGAAGATCATTATCATCCCGAAGCCTGACAGCCCGGCGGAGGAGGCGAACATCATAAAACCTCCCCTGCGGATGAAAACGAATGGGATAATGACCAGCAGGAACATCACAGCGATCATGACTCCATTCATACCCTTGCTTTCAAGTGAAAGCATATTGACAAACCACGATGAGACAGGTCTGATTGCCGTATTGATCGTGGCCGCACTGTCAATCTCCGAAATTATCAGCTGGCTTTTGCGCCTTACCTCATCATCATTAATATAATCACTGTTCACATAGCTGTTCTGAAATGCCCGTCTTCCAGCCATAACAGATATTGAATCCGACAGCGGACCGTCAGACGCGATTACATAAAGGGAAGATCCGGGTATTAATACAACATTGTCAAATACCAAGTGAAGTGCTTTATAAACGGGTGACAATGCCTTGCGGTAGCTTTCCGGGGAATAGTTATAGACGGGCATGGGAGTACAGAGGAAAAGTCCTCCGGGTGAGAGATGCTCCTTGATCGCTCTGAAATACTCAACTGTAAAGAACCTGCTGACGGAGAGAGTTGAAGGCGGCGGTATGAGCTGCAGCACGGCGTCAAATATCCCTGGATTCCTTCTCAGGAAGGTAAGCGGGTCAATCTTCCTGACACTTATATTTATTCTGCCGGCCAGTGTGTCCCGTACTCCCTCGGCCGCTATTATCCCGGGATCATGTTCAAGGTATACAACCTCATTAATCTCATACTTTGTCAGTTGTTCGATATGCTTATTCAGACCGCCTGAGATCATCATTACCCTGTTGTACTTTTCTCTCTGCAGCAGGGCATAATGAATGTCCTCCTCATCTCTTATGATGTCACCTGAGTAGAAGAGGGGCCGGTGATCATAAAAAACTGTTTGCTCACCGCCATAAGTACCTGTTGTAATGTTACCGTATGGTGTGTCAGTACTTTTTTCTGCATCCACTCCGCGTAACAGAAAGCTTCTTATGGCAGGGTCAGGACTGAATATCAGAATAATCACTCCAGAGAGTGCGGCGCATATCCACACTGCCCACCGGAGCCTGACCGGATAACTCAGCACTCCAATAGTGATTGCTGCTGATACGAGCAGAATCAGGATGTAAAACTGATAATTGGAAATGTGAAAGGTCACGGAGACTGCGGTGAGCAACCCTGCAACTACCGATCCTGCAGTCTCTATGCTAAAGCTGCTACCCGGAGTTGATCCGATTCCGTACTGTCTTACTGAAGACAGTCTTATGAAGACAAAAGATGAAATGAAGGTTACCGGAGCCACGCTCACTGAAAGAATTATCAATACCTTGAAAATTGACGGGGACTCGCCGGGATTAAGGAGCACATGGTTCATTAACATAAACAGCAGAGGTGCCAGCGCCATTCCAGCGATGAGCGTCCACATCATTTTTGCGAAACCTGATGAGCCTGGCTTTCCGCCCGCGACGGCTCCGGCGGCTGCAATGATAAGCCATGTCCAGAGGAATAGTCCCATGGAGATTTCGGTACCGCCTCCCAGTATGACAGCCTCACGCATGAGAATAAACTGAACGGCAGAGCTGGCAAAACCAGTCAGCATCAGCAGTATACCTGCAACACTGCTTTGTGTGTTGTTCCCATATTCAACCTCCATGACATTCTCCTTATCTCCGCTTTTATTTCTGCTGAAATAGTAGCTGAGATGCCAGGTCAGGTGAATAATTACCGTAAAGGCCATAACTAGACCGATCTCGACGTGCCAGTGGAGCAACGTTTCCGAGAAAGGTATGCTCCATTTGTACGTTATCTTCAGTGCCATGAAAAGACCGAAGAGAGCTGTGACAAAAAAAGTCGCAAGCAACAACCAGTTCCAGAATCTCCTGTGTGACTGCTTAGAGAGAAATCCGGCCGAAGACAGGAAAAGTGTAAACAGATAGATAACCAGAGTTGTCAGGCCTATGGGAAGGGCATGATACATCTCGGTACATTTTTATTCCCCGAAGACATATGCCTCATATACAAAAATCTCAGTATCCTTATCTTTCCATCCGTCCCAGCCAATGCCGGCCTTGTCACGTGCACAGTAACCGAGAAAATCAGTTACGCTCCATCCTCTTTCAGAAGCTACCTGGGGCAGGAGGGTACCGGAACTGTAACCCTTCTTGAGGTAAATGCCATGTTTTCCGATTTTTATCTCGTTGATATCAGTTATCTTTTTCATCGGGCCCAGAACAGATATCTCAAGGTGTATATCAGGGTATTCGGCGATTGTAAGCGGAGAAAACCTGGGGTCACCGAAAGCTGCCTCCTGGGCCATTGAACTCACCACCTGCCAGAGCGGATCCGGAGAGGTGAACCGTCCGATACAACCTTTCAGAGCGCCATGGATCGAAATGGTGACGAAGGCTCCCAGAGGCTCTTTAAGACGCGGAGTTAGCTTTGATGGATCGACTCCCTGCGGCTTTTTTCCTTTCAGTTTTGCGGAGATAGATTCGCGGGCTATGCCTAGCAGTGTCTTTCTCTCCTCTGCCGTGAGGCTGAACTCGTCAGCGGGAGCCATTTTATGAGCCGGAGAAACCTTGTCCTCTACAACGATGGCATTGTATCCCACGACCTGATCCTTGTCACCATGAGGTGAATTGCCCGAATTTGTATATTCGGCATTACGGAATGTCAGCCCTTCCTCTTCTTCGGTGAGGTAAAGGAGCACCAGCCCGGCAGTCCATCCGCACATGGCTGTAGAGAGGTTGTCTATGCCGGAGGCCTCAACTTCCCTGACGGTCTTCAGGAACAGATCAGGGTCCCCGGTCAGTATGGCGTCGCTTGTCAGTTTATCGGCTCTTTTAGCCTCGGTATATGAAGGATAATGAGAGAAATCGCTGCTGATGATAAAAAGGTTATGGTCATTGAACCAGGGCCTGAGCCCCGAAGCTATCAGATCAAGCATAGTGACATTGCGGGTACCTATCAGAATAGGCACTATCCTGGGAACCTTGCTGAAATGATACTGTATGAAAGGAAGCTGCACCTCGAGTGAATGCTCCGGTATGTGAGCATCGTCCTTCTCGAAGAAAAATTTGCTGCTGTTTATCAGTTCTTTGCCCACCTCCCTGTTCACCTCCACTGTTCCCAGGGGTGTCACCATATTTCCTGATATAAAGACAGCCGCCCCGTCAAAGGCGTACCTGTGGCTTGCACCTATCAGGAATATATTGTCATATTCTGCATCAGCGGGCACTGCTGCAAAACCGGCAGCAGCAGTGTGGCCTGAGTAAACGTATCCGGCATGCGGCACAATCAGCGCCCTTACCCTTGCATTGGGATTAGCTTTACTGAGTGAACTGAAGTATGCTGCAAGCTCGCTCCTGAGCTTGTCGCTTCCTGAAGGATAGAAACTGCCGGCCACAGCAGGCTGCCTGTCATGCCCTGTTCCCTGTCCGTAAATATTCATAAGCGGGAGTATTAATGTAATTAGGATTAGACGAACCGTTTTCATAAAACAGCTTTTACAACCTGTAAAGTTATATTAAAAAAGCGTTAAAGAAGAGGAAAAAAAAAGTTAGATGAGAACGATATTCTCTTTGATGGTGTTCCCGTCTTCATCAATACCGTAAAGTCTGATGCCTACGCTGCATGTGGCATCAGCTGTGACATCCAGGAAAGGAGAGAGAGATTCCCTGACATCTTCCTCACCCATGGAGTCATATTCCTCAATATCAAAGTATAGATGAACAAAAAGTATGTGATCGTTCTTTTTTATCTTAGTCAGCGCCTTCAGTATTTTCCCCATCCAGATAACTGAAGATGTGTTGAAATAATCAACGTTGAATTTAAGATTTGTGCTTTCAGCAGGATTTTTTACATACTCAACTGCCCATTTGTAGAGAGGTTCGAAAAAAGATGAAGCATTCTCCGGGAGAGATTTGCCGGTAAAGGCCAATATTCCCGTGTCAGCGACAAAATTAACCTGCGGAGTTTTAGAGGTCGCCTCTATTTTAATATCTTTAAGTTTAACCATAATATGATTAATTCCTTCCCTTGTTTCGCTTTATTGCCCCAAGCAACATTATAAAGATAACTTGTTTTTTTCGACATTAATTTTTCTTTTATCAAAAAAATATGAACAGTTATCAACTTTTTTAAACTATTTATGAGATACCTGAGCCATTATTTGAGGCTATTCGTTAACAAGGAAATACTATCTTTGCAGCCGTAAATATTAAAGGATGGAAAACCTGCTCAGGAAGGGAGTAACAGAGGCTATCAGGAGCCTGTATAATGTCAGTGTCAACGATGACCTCCTTCAGATACAGAAGACCAGGAAAGAGTTTACGGGTGACCTGACTCTGGTTGCTTTTCCTCTCACAAGGATTTCCCATAAATCTCCTGAACTGACGGCGAAAGATATAGGGGAATTTCTGACTCAACACGTTGAAGCCGTGAGTGGTTTCAATGTGATAAAGGGATTCCTGAATGTCATTATTTCATCCGGTGAATGGGCAAAGCAACTGAAGATAATTTCGGAACAGAAGGAATATGGCTCTGTCAGTACGGGTCCTGATGCATCTGTTATCGTCATTGAATACTCCTCGCCCAACACGAACAAACCGCTTCACCTGGGGCATATCCGGAATAATCTTCTGGGATATTCGCTCTCCCGCATTTGCAGCACTGCAGGGAATAAGATCATAAGAACAAATATCGTAAATGACAGGGGCATTCACATCTGCAAGTCAATGGTGGCATGGCAGCTTTATGCCAACGGAGCGACACCAGCCTCGACAGGGATGAAGGGCGATCATTTCGTAGGCGATTATTATGTTCTCTTTGAAAAGAATTACAGGGAACAGTCAGAAGCCCTCGTTGATGCAGGGTCAACACCTGAGGAGGCACGTGATAACGCACCTCTTATGCTTGCTGCACGCCAGATGCTCCTGAAATGGGAGGCTGGCGACGAGGAGACTGTAAAGTTGTGGAACATGATGAACTCATGGGTTTATGAAGGCTTTGACGTGACTTATAAAGCGCTGGGCGTTGAGTTCGATAAAATATATTATGAGTCGGACACCTATAAAACCGGAAAGGAACTTGTCCTCCGTTCTCTTGCAGAAGGCCAACTCATCAGGAAAGATGACGGCTCCGTCTGGATTGACCTCTCGGATGACAAGCTTGACCAGAAGCTTTTGCTGAGATCCGACGGCACAGCGGTATACATCACACAGGATCTCGGGACTGCAGTCATAAGATATAACGATTATCACTTTGACAGGCATATTTATGTTGTCGGAAATGAGCAGAACTACCATTTTCAGGTACTCGCCCTGACCCTGCTCAGGATGGGATATAAATGGGCTGCCGGACTTCTTCATTTCTCCTATGGCATGGTTGAACTGCCGGAAGGCAGGATGAAATCACGGGAAGGGAAGGTGGTGGATGCTGACGATCTGATAGACGAGATGACGGCCACCGCCAGGACGATGTCTCAGGAACTCGGGAAGCTGGGAGGCTACAGCGATACAGAAAAAGAAAATATCTGCCGCAAGATAGGCCTCGGGGCACTGAAATACTTTATCCTTAAAGTTGACCCGAAAAAGAACATGACATTTAATCCGGCAGAATCAATTGATTTCAACGGCAATACGGGTCCTTTCATCCAGTATACCTATGCCCGGATCAGATCAGTGCTGAAAAAAGCCGGAGAGACCGGCATATCTTTCGGAGGGGAGAACTATGATGACCTCATTCCAAATCCCAAAGAAATAAATGTCATTAAACTGTTGAACGATTTTCCTTCACTGGTAAAAGAAGCCGCCAGCGAACTGAGCCCTGCCCTTATCGCCAATTATTTATATGACCTTGCGAGGGAATTCAATCAGTTCTATCACGACTTCTCCATTCTGGGAGAAGAAAACAAAAAAGTGCGCGACTTCAGACTCAGACTGTCAGCTTTGATGGGAACTGTCCTTGAAAAAGGACTCTGGCTCCTGGGCATAGAAGCGCCGGAAAGAATGTAATCTCAAGAAATATAATTAGTTATGTTTGAAAACCTAAGCGAGAGACTTGAACGATCCTTTAAAATACTAAAAGGTGAAGGGACCATTTCTGAGATAAATGTTTCTGAGACTCTCAAGGATGTCCGCCGGGCATTGCTCGATGCCGACGTGAACTTTAAAATAGCAAAGCAATTTACAGATACGGTCAAGCAGAAGGCCCTGGGGCAGAATGTGCTGAAATCTGTCAAGCCCTCACAGATGATGGTCAAGATCGTCCATGATGAACTTGTTGATCTGATGGGAGGAGAGAGGACCGACATAAATATTAAGGCCAATCCGTCAGTAATACTTATTGCCGGCCTTCAGGGAAGCGGAAAGACAACATTCAGTGCCAAGCTGGCAAAATATCTCAAGAGCAAACGCGGGAAAAATCCTCTTCTGGTAGCAGGAGATGTTTACCGGCCTGCGGCCATTGAGCAACTGAAGGTGCTCGGCTCGCAGATAGAGGTTCCGGTCTATACTGAGGATGGCAGCCGAAACCCTGTTGAGATAGCCCGTAACGCCATCAGGGAGGCGAAGAAAAGCGGCTTTGACCTTGTTGTAATTGATACGGCGGGGCGATTGGCTGTGGATCAGCAGATGATGGATGAGATCGCTGCTGTGAAGACCGCAACCAGCCCGCACGAGACACTCTTCGTTGTTGATGCAATGACAGGGCAGGATGCAGTGAATACTGCTCTTGAGTTCAACGAGAGAATAGACTATGACGGTGTCGTTCTTACAAAACTGGACGGAGACACAAGGGGAGGAGCAGCGCTGTCAATAAGGGCTGTGGTCAACAAACCAGTCAAGTTCATCAGCGCGGGAGAGAAAATGGATGCCATAGATATCTTTTACCCTGAGAGAATGGCAGACAGGATACTGGGTATGGGCGATATTGTTTCACTCGTCGAGAAGGCACAGGAGCAGTACGATGAGGTTGAGGCCAGGAAACTGCAGAAGAAGATAGCAAAGGATCAGTTCGACTTCAACGACTTTGTCTCGCAGATACATCAGATTAAGAAGATGGGTAACATGAAGGACCTGATGGGGATGATACCCGGCGTTGGCAAAGCCATAAAGAACCTTGATATTGATGATAATGCCTTCAGGGGTATTGAGGCGATAATTTCAAGCATGACCCCGGCGGAGAGATCTAACCCAATGCTACTTAACGGCAGTCGCAGAAAACGTATTGCCGAAGGCAGCGGTACAACAGTTATGGAGGTGAACAGACTCCTGAAACAGTTCGACGAGACACGGAAGATTATGAAGATGGTCGCTAAAGGAGGCGACCTGTCAAAACTGGCGCCAAAAAGATAAAAGTCTGAAAGTCTGAAAGTCAAAAGTCAAAAGTCGAAAGACCTGACCCTGACCCTCAGACAAAAACCGCAAATATGTATCACCTTATAGACGGCAAGAAGACTGCAGCCGAAATAAAATCGGAGATTACTGCAACGGTAAGCAGCATGAAAGCCAAAGGCATCCGTGTCCCTCACCTGGCAGCTGTGCTCGTTGGCAATGACGGCGGCAGTGAGACCTATGTCTCACATAAGGTCAAAGACTGCGCAGAAGTAGGTTTCGTGTCAACGCTGGTGCGTTTCGATGCTTCCGTCAGCGAAACAGAACTCCTCGCCAAAGTCCGCGATCTTAATGACAACCCTGAGATAGACGGGTTGATAGTCCAGCTTCCGTTGCCTGAACATATTTCTGAAAACAAAATCATTGAGAGTATTTCGCCGTTGAAAGACGTGGATGGATTCCATCCCGTTAATGTGGGGAGGATGGTTGCAGGACTGCCGTCACTTGTTTCAGCCACACCGGCAGGTATCATGGAGTTACTGAAAAGATATAACATACCTCTCAAGGGAGCTGAGTGCGTGGTTGTGGGAAGGAGCAATATTGTCGGGAGACCAATCAGCATCCTTTTGTCACAAAAAGGCGTCGATGCCACTGTTACGGTAGTTCACAGCCGCACGCGGGATATCGCCGGCATCCTGAGAAGAGCTGACATAATCATTGCTGCCATCGGGATACCCGGATTTATTAAAGCTGACATGGTTAAAGAGGGTGCAGTCATTATAGATGTGGGCACGACCCGGGTTGATGCTCCCGGTACTAAAGCAGGATGGAGGTTAATAGGGGATGTTGACTTTGATAACGTAGCACCTAAATGTTCACTTATAACACCTGTGCCAGGTGGCGTGGGGCCAATGACAAGGGTGTCACTGCTGCTGAATACCCTTAAAGCCTGCAGGAGATGAATGTTCAGTCTCCCGGCAGATAAATACCAGTGAAGTACAGGTCATAGCCACCCTTTCCTCCAGAACGGTCGGAAGAGAAGATCATGAACACGTTGTCAAAATAAAGGTCGATACCTATCACCGGCCGGTATTCATTGGCTGAGGTATTGACAGCCGGACCAAGATTTACCGGAGAGCTCCATTTGCCTCCTTTATAAACAGAATAATAAAGGTCGAAGTCTTCGCCCGGATCACCGCCTGGCCTGTCCGAGGCAAAGAACATGTATTTGCCGGAGACGAATGGGCACTTGTCATTGTAGTCGCTGCAGAGACTGTCAACTTTTACAGGAACTGCAGGAGCAGACGTGAACCACTCATCGAGGCTGGTGGCCGGGGGCTTGACCATCATGTAAATATCAAAATTGCCTGACCTGTCGGAACAGAAATATGCAGTATCCAGAGTATTGTTGAGTGACAGGTAAACATCATTGTAATCTGAATTGAAGACAGTGGCAGGAACCGGGTCAGGAACAGAAGGAACAGGTGAATAAACGGGTAAATAACCGGTGTAAACAATATCGAGTCCGGAACCTTCCACATCCGTGGCAGCGACCATATATTCTTTACCGTTATAGGAATTGAAGAATCTGAATGGTCCGTACTCATTACCGGAAGTGTTGAAAGCGGAAGTCAGTTCATCAAGGAAAGCGTCCGGTTTCATCACACCTTCCAGACTGAATGTTCCGGTTGTCTGCCCGAAAGTGTACCATATGACTCCGTGTGTAAGGTCAAACTCGCCGCCCGAACTCTGCCGGTTGGAAGAAAAAACAACAGGCCGCTGAGTCGATATTGTTGAAGCCTCCAGAGCTGTGTTGTAGTCATCAAACTGTGTGTTCAGCCCCTCGATGGCTATCACCGAATCAGGGAAGAAACCGGTCCTGTATTTTATTTTCAGGGGCTCTTTCTCACATCCTGCCATAAGAACGAGGGTGATTAAACCTAATATCGTATTTAATACCTTCCCGGTTATCATCATAACCTTTTAAACTGATGAAAGTGCCTCAAAGTTGCAAATCCGGGATATTAAAAATAAAACCGGGCCAGTAGAGCCCGGTTTCAGAAGGTAGAATTTAGGTTAATTCTAGGGTAATATTTGGTTTGAGGGTAATATTCCGATTCCAATACTAAGATGCAAAGTAACGCCGGAAGGTTGCGTCAGACAAAAAGTATTTTCCCAAACCTCTGGTTATCATGTTTAAAAAAAGTTAACACTGTTGATAATTGAATTTAATTTAAAGTGCTCGGATGAGATTATGTTATACATTTGCAGGATATTTTCGGGGAGAATGGAAGAAGAGAAATATGGTTTCGTCCACGACAGTGAAGTCGAAGAGGTTATTCTTCGGTTTGAAAAGATGAGGAAGAATAAGGAAACCTGTTATTTTGATGTGATTGAATTTGAGGCGATTATCGATTACTATCTTGAGGGTAATAATCCGATGAACGCTTTTGAAGCAACTTCTTTCGCATGTGAGCTTCATCCGAATTCAGTACCTATTCAGATACGCAAAGCAAGGGTGCTGCTTGAGAAGGGCAGAGCCAGTGAAGCACTCACCATTGCCAGACTTCTCGAGAATATTGAGCCTGGCAACTATGATATTTATGTGTGCAAAGGCACAGCACTGGCTATGCTGGGAGACATTACCGGAGCCAGGAAAGTGTTCAACATGGCACTCGAATCAGATCCTGAAGACCAGGAAACAATACTTTACAGTATCACTTCAGTACTTCAGAACCTCAACTACTATGAGGAGATGATCCCTTACCTGCATATGCTGGCGAAACTCGAGCCTGACTTTGCGGCTCATACATACGATCTCGCCTATGCATATGAGAAGAAAGGCGATTACAGGAAGAGTATCAGGTATTACACAAGGTACCTCGATGAGGAACCATATTCTGACAGTGCGTGGTATAACCTAGGCATAATATACAACAAGACAGGCGAATACGGCAGGGCTCTCGAAGCATACGATTATGCACTGGCTATTAATCCGGAAAACACGTTTGCCCTCTTCAACAAGGCCAACATACTCAGCAACCTTGAAAAATACAGGGAAGCAATGGATGTCTACCGCGAATTTGTGGAAGAGGAGCCTGATAGCCTTGAAGGACTTACATATCTGGCTGAGTGCTATGATAAGACAGGCAACGAGGAGATGGCACGCAAATATTATTTTGAGGCTATTGAGCTTACTCCTGATTTTCCTGATCCCTGGTATGGCCTTGGTCTGCTCTCAATTTCGCGCGACAAGGCTGGTGACAGCATCTCCCCGATTAAGAAGGCAATACAGCTCGATCCGAATAACCCCGATTACTGGTTTACATTAGGCAAGGCATATATCATGCTGGGGAACGTCAAACAGGCCGTTAAATGCTTCAGCGAAACACTCAGACTCGACGGTTATTATGACGAGGCATGGATAGAAACGGGAATAATAATGATGATGACGGGCGCGTATGCCGGCGCAATACGCATACTCCGCAAAGCAAAGAAGGTCAGTGGTGATGTTCCCGGTATTTACTTTCTGCTTGCATCTGCATTTCTTCACAGAGGAAACAAAACCGAAGCCCTTAAAGCATTAAACAAAGCCGCCAGGCTAGATGCAGGACTCTTTGCAGAATATGCAGTTCTTCTGCCTGAAGAACAACTCACGCCGGCAATGAAACGACTCTTCAGGAAGACAAAATGATCCAGATATGAAAAAGGTAAGACAGCTGCTTACTCATATTCCTGAAAGACCTTCAAAGCCCAGGAAGGAAGGCCTTACTATGGTAATGGATAAAGGGCTGAGCCTGAGGGAAGCAGAGGATTTTGCGGAAGTAGGAAGTGAATATGCCGATTTTATCAAGCTAGGCTTCGGCACGTCTGTAATCACACCTGACGTTGATAAAAAGATAAAAGCCTATCATAAGGCCGGGTTGATTGTGTACCTGGGCGGAACGCTTTTCGAAGCATTCATAATCAGGGGATTGTACAAGGAATATGTCGAGCTGCTGAAGGAATCAGGCATTAAGATGGCTGAGATATCCGACGGATCATATGAGTTTGAACATAGTGACAAGCTTGAATATATCAGAAAATTGTCAAAGGAGTTTACGGTCGTCTCTGAAGTAGGATCAAAGAAAAAGAACATCATCTATACCCCTGAACAGTGGGTTGAGATGATGAAGTCAGAGCTTGATGCGGGATCAGTCAAAGTGATAGCCGAAGCACGCGAATCGGGCACAGTTGGCATTTATAACGATGACGGTTCGGTGAACATGGATCTGATCAAAACCATTTCAAAGGAAATAGGATTTAATAACGTCCTCTGGGAGGCTCCACAGAAACCGCAACAAGCCTGGTTCATACAGAACTTCGGTGCAAATGTCAACCTTGGCAATATAGCCCCGAACGAGATAATTGCCCTTGAATCCCTGAGACTTGGACTGAGGAGCGACACCTTCTTCAGCTTTCTTCCGGCCGAAATGAAATGAGGCTCTTCGGTATAATAGGATACCCTCTCGGTCATTCATACTCTCAAAAGTACTTCACTGAAAAATTCACCAGGGAGAACCTGCCTGATCATATTTACAGAAAATTCGAGCTGGCTTCAATCGATCAGCTTCCTTACCTGCTTGAAAGAGAACAGGATCTCTGCGGGTTTAATGTCACCATACCTTATAAGGTTCAGGTAATCACCTACCTGGATGAGGTTGACAATTTAGCCGCCGAAATAGGTGCAGTGAATACTGTCAGGGTCACCCGCCCCGACGGACAGGCACATCTTAAAGGATACAATACTGACGCCCCGGCATTCAGGGAGTCATTGCTTAAAAACCTTATCACACTGCCTGAATCAGCCCTTGTACTTGGAACCGGCGGCGCCTCAAGGAGCGTTATCCATACGCTGGTTGATCTGAACATAAGGGCTGTACCTGTATCCAGAAAACCCGTAAAAGGCGGTTATTCATATGATGAGCTTCCGGGAGAAATAATAAGCGATGCGGGACTAATTGTCAACACCACTCCTCTGGGAACTTCACCTGCCACTGAGGTTTCTGCTCCGATTGATTACAGCTCACTAAGGGAAGGACAAGTGCTTTTTGACCTTATCTATAATCCCCCTGTAACACAATTCCTTCGGATGGGAGAGGAGCATGGTTGCCAGACCATAAACGGTGAGGAGATGTTCATGATACAGGCTGAGATGGCGTGGCAGGTCTGGAATTCAGAGATCAGATAAACAAAGCTTCAGGGTATTCAATTTCGGTCAGCGATAAACCGTGGGCAGGAGCAGACTGCCCGGCGAGACCGCGGTCTTTGCCCCCGAGGATTCCTTTAAAGTCGCTGATTGACAGTTTGCCTCTTCCTGCCGGGATGAGCGTTCCCACAATAGCCCTAACCATATTCCTGAGAAAACGATCAGCCTTAATAGTAAAAACAAGATGCTCCTCCTCTTCATCCCAGTGTGCGTAACTTACCTTGCAGATATTGGTTTTGTTGCCCCCGTGCAACCTGCTGAAGCTGGTGAAATCGTTGTGATTCAGCAGTATGGAAGAAGCCTCGTTAAGCAAGGAAAGGTCAAGCTTCCAGTAAAGCAGCCAGGCTGTTTCAGCTGCAAACGGATCCTTGACGGTAGTTATAGTGTATTGATAGGTTCTTGAAAGTGCATCAAAACGGGCATTGGCATCAGGTTTTACCCTGACAATTTTTTTAAGCGCAATATCGCCTGGAAGAAAACTGTTCAGATTATAGAATATCTGACTGTCCCTGTCAAGATCACTCTTTACCGAGTCAAAATGAGCACAGAAAAACGAAGCATGCACTCCTGTGTCTGTCCTTCCGGCACCTGTCAGTGTTATCTGTTCTCCAAGGACAGTGCCAAGAGCCTTGTTTAAAACACCTTGTACAGTGTGTTTGCCTGGCTGTACCTGCCAGCCGTTATATGCCGTTCCCTTAAAGGATAGGAAAATGAAATATCTCGTCACCGAACCCATATTTCGTAAAGATAGATAAAGAACTTTGTTGCTGCTGCGCCTTTTAAGTAAATTGCACTGTTATTAATACTTCAGCAATGAGTGAAATGGTCATTAAACGCGGTTTCGCGAGCGACAACAATTCAGGGGTTCACCCTGCCGTAATGAATGAATTGATACGTGCCAATCACGGTCATGTGGTGGGCTACGGCGGTGACCCGTTCACTGAAAAAGCGACAGCAATGCTCCGGGAGGAACTTGGCATGGAA
>JADGPV010000075.1 GCA_017882245.1 Bacteroidales bacterium
CACGTCCCTGGTCTGAAGAATCATGCTTGTGATCGCTTTCCTGTTTGAAATGCCATGGCCTACAACAACGTTCGCGTTGATGCCGACAACAGGTGTTCCTCCGACTACCTCAAAGTTCATTCTGTCAAAAAAGTCATCCCTGATGCCTTTTGCTTTGGTGATCAAATAAAGCTTTTCAGCCATTTTGAGTATAATATTACCTACAAAACCATCACAGACAATCACATCAGTCATCTCGCCGGTAAAGAGGTCATGGCCTTCGATATTGCCCCTGAAGTTTACCATGGGGCTTTCGCGGAGAAGCTCGTAAGCCGCTTTAACAGCGGCAGAGCCCTTTGAATCTTCCTTTCCTATGTTGAGCAGCCCTACTACAGGGTTTTCAATTCCCAGAACGTATTTTGCATAAATGCTTCCCAGTATGCCATACTGAAGAAGCACATCAGGCTTTGAGTCGGGATTAATTCCCACGTCAAGTATTACCGATGATCTTCCGCTGACATCCGGGATGAACGCTGTCAGTGCCGGTCTGAAGACACCCGGTATAACGTTTACCGTATAACTTGCCCCTACCATCATAGCGCCGGTGTTTCCTGCGCTGGCAAAGCCGTCTATCAGCCCGCTTTTAAGCATGCCGAATCCCACGGCTATAGACGAGTCTCTTTTCTGTGAAAAGGCTTTTGCGGGGTGATCAGACATTTCAATAACCTGTGTGGTGGGAACAATGTCGAAAAGGGAAGGTTCCACCTCCATAGATGCAAGTTTCTCTCTTATCAGGCGGTTATCGCCAATAAGCACCAACCGGTCACCCAAAGGCAGCTTGCCGAGAGCATCAACTGCACCTTCGATGACAGCATCAGGAGCATAATCACCCCCCATGGCATCAACACCTATTTTCATTGCCTTATTATCTGGCATGGAAAGCCGGTCAGGCTGTCGCTTTCTTCTCTACAGCAAGCTTGCCTCTGTAGTATCCGCACTCAGGGCATACCCTGTGATACAGATGAGCTGATCCGCAGTTGGGACATGTAGCTACTGTGGGAGCAACAGCTTTGTCGTGTGTTCTCCGCTTATCCCTTCTGGTACTTGAGTGTCTGTGTTTTGGATTTGGCATCGCAGTAATGTATTGTGTTTAGTTATTTCCTGTCAGTTTTTTAAGTTCATCCCATTGCGGGTTTGATATATGTTCCGCCGTAACAAGATGATCTTCAAGTCTCCTGATCATTTCGGGATCGCATATTGGCCGCCCCTTTTTGTCATCAGGATGTATTCGCTTTATTGGGAACGCCAGATGGATGTATTCATAGAAAAACTGACTCAAATCTATTTCATGTTCATCCAGCGGCATCGTAATCATATCCGGATCAGCCTCTTCCCACAGTTTGCCCTGTTTTACGAACAGCCTGTTGGCACATGAGAGCGGCATGTAAAACTTTTCGAGACACCTGTCACACATAACCTCAGCATTGCCATTTATTGCAATGTCGAGCTGAATATGCGTCGAACACTTCTCAAGTTTAACCTCTGCCATAAGCTCTCCCCTCCTGATCTCAGATCCTTCAAAAGCTTCAAAAAAGTCGTCGCCTATTTCAAATTTGTAGGTGTATCTGCCTTCCTTAAGGCCAGCAATTGGTATTGAATACAAACCGGGCATCTCCTTTTTTTCGGTCTGCAAAATTATAAATCCTCTTCCAATAAAAAAAATTATCAACAAAAAAGTAACATCCCCCTCTTTCTTCGTCATCTGCCGGTATAAATCCGCTTTCTGCCGGAAATGTATGTATACGCTGACTGCGATACTATAATTTTGAACCGTATAATATTTCAAACGTCATGAAAGAAAACAGTAATCCTTTTAGCGCAATAGCCAAACTGCTCATATCTCTTGGTCTGGTAATGATAATAGCAAAACTTGACCTTTTCAAAATAGGACCGATCTCTGACTACTTCAAATGGGAGATGTTACTGATCTTTTTCGGCATTTTCAATTTGCTGAATCTTGATATTGTTTTCAGCCTGATGTTATTTGCGGCAGCCTTCTGGTTTCTTATGCCCGAGATGAGCATCCAGCTCTCCCCTCTCTATAAAGAGATATACTGGCCGGCGGTAATGGTTCTTGGCGGAATAGCTTTTATGATAAGACCATTTACAAAAAAACTTAAATAATACACTCATCAAACAAATACTGAAATGGAAAACGAAAAAAACAAACCGGCAAAAAATCCTGCAGATACCTCTAACAGGTTCATTATTGGGATTTTACTAATTATTGCAGGATTTATCCTTATTCTCAGAAAGACAACAGTACTTCCTGAGCCTCTGGATCATTTTATTGATAACATAATCTTCAGCTGGCAGATGCTGCTAATTGTGATCGGAGTGATCACCATTGCAGGATCGGACAATAAAACTCCCGGCATTGTCCTTATTTGTGTCGGTGGATTTTTCATGATCCCGCAGCTTTTCTCTGATTTCTTCCATTCATTCAACTTTTTCTGGCCCGCACTCTTTATTGTCATAGGTGCTGTGCTGCTGATTAACTCAAAACGTATAGGAAGGACCCTGAACTACACCAGCGGAAGCAAAGCTGACACGATCGATTATATCAACATCTTCAGCGGGGCTGAGCGTCAGCTCATCACTGACAACTTTATGGGAGGCAAGGTCACATCTATCTTTGGCGGCGGGGAAGTCGACCTGACCAGATCATCGCTGGCACCAGGTGATAATGTAATTGAAATTACTTGTATATTTGGAGGTACGACGATCATCGTTCCCGAGAACTGGAATGTCATTCTTAATGTCACACCCATTCTTGGTGGCTTCTCTGACAGCCGCAGGATAGGCAGTGACATCATAAAAGATGCGACAAGATCGCTTACAATAAGAGGAGCGGTGATTTTCGGAGGGGGTGAGATTAAATGCCATAAATAACTTATGAAGCATCCTGTTCTGGAAGACCGTTCAAGGTTAATTATTTGGTGCCTGGCCTGGGTAGTGTTAGCAACAGGCCAGGCATTGCTTATTCATTTTGTATACGGCAGCACCACGGATGTAGCAGTTGCTGACGGCATTATTTCAATGGTATTTTATGGTTTACTGGGACTGGCCATATGGTTTCCCGCCAGGTATTTGCTCCGTAGCGATACTCCGATCGTGTCAAAAGTCGGCAATATTATTCTGACCGGTACTGTGACGATCGTTCTGTGGCTCTTTGCAACAAGGTTTCTTGTCAGGGCACTGGTTCATGATAAGGAGGATTATGACCTGTTATGGCATTCGGTAGTGGTATTCCGTGCCACTGCCGGAGTGCTGATCTATTTTGTGATCATCCTGATTTATTATCTGTTTCTGAGCGCCACGCAGCTGGCTGAAAAGGCGTCACGCCAGGCACAACTTGAGGCACAGGTGCGGGAGGGTGAGCTGAAAATGCTGCGTGCACAGATTAATCCCCACTTTCTCTTCAACAGCCTCAATTCAATGAGCTCTCTCACACTTACCGACCCCATGAAAGCGCGCGATATGATCCTGAAGCTTTCAGATTTCATGCGATATTCACTGTCATCACGTAGTGAACAGCCGGTGACATTGCAGAATGAAATGGAGAGTCTCAGGCTTTATCTTGAGATTGAAAAAGTCAGGTTTGGGGAACGACTGGTTATTGAAGAAGAAATTCAACCCGAGTGCCTTCCGGCATTGTTGCCGGCTATGCTTCTGCAACCGCTCTATGAAAATGCAGTGAAGCACGGAGTCTATGAATCAACTGACAGGGTTGTCATCAGGACCTCGGCAAACAAAGAAGATGAGAATCTTGTCATATCTGTTACCAATACTATTGACCCTGATTCTGTGGTGACACGAAAGGGAGCTGGCATAGGATTGAAAAATGTACGGTCAAGGCTCGAACTGTTCTTCGGAGAGAAGGCAGACCTTGCCGTCAACCGTAAAGAGGACAGCTTTAACGTGGTGATAAAAATTCCATTTCAGGAAAAAATAAATCAATAAATGCAGCATGAAAAAGATTAGGGTTTTGATCATCGAAGATGAAGCCCCTGCCCGGGAGCTGATAAAGTACATGCTGAAAGAACATACTGATATAGAAGTGGCCGGAGAATGTGCCGATGGCTTCTGCGGCGCAAGAGAGATTAAGGAGAAACATCCCGATCTTATCTTTCTTGACATACAGATGCCCAAACTGACAGGCTTTGAGCTGCTTGAAGTGCTCGACGAAAAGCCTGAAGTGATCTTTACCACGGCATTTGACCAGTATGCCATCAGAGCTTTTGAGCTCAATGCAGTCGATTATCTTCTTAAGCCTTTCTCAAAGGAACGCTTTGATGATGCTCTTTCCAAGGCTGTCAACAGAATTGGCAAAGTTACTGAGGAGCCCGCTAAGATTGAAAAACTCGTGACAGCCGCCACTGAAGCAGAAGGGTACCTGACAAGGATCGTCTTCAGAAAGGGAGCGGGTATAAAGATCATCCCGCTGAATCTGATCTCCTACCTTGCAGCCGAAGACGATTATGTAATGATCTATTATAGCGAAGGCAAAGCCCTTAAGCCCAAAACGATGAAATACTATGAGGATCACCTTCCGCCCAGTCTCTTTATGAGGGTGCACAGATCATACATGGTGAACATTGAGCATATTACACGTCTTGAGCCTTACAGCAAAGACAATTATGTGGCGGTTCTCAAATCGGGTGAGAAGATCCCTGTCAGTCGTACAGGGTATAAAATGCTCAGAGAGAAACTGAGTTTTTAATCTCTTTGTTTAAGCCTGTTGCATTGTGGTGCCCTCCTGAGCAGCCTCCCCGCCTGCTTGTACCGCCTGAAGAGGAACTGCGGAACGGGGTCATAACCGTGGGTCCCGCCAGGCCTGCACCGCAAAATACGTCCTGCAGAAAGAACAATTCCCCTGAATGGCCCGTGCATCCTGAAAGCGTCAATGGCATACTGTGAACAGGTGGGCAAATGGCGACATGAAGGAGGTGTTAGTGGAGATATGAGCCAGCGGTACAGCCATACGGGTATAAGCAGTAAAAAAGATAGTATCTTTGCTAAAGTATTTGACATCGTCCCAAAGATAAGATGAATCAGTCTGACAAAATGACCTGTTCACGGAACAAAGTAATGATGACAGATATTTTGCATTATTAAGTGGAAACTTTAAACACAGAAAACAGATAATGGAAACAATGTACATGCATAACGGAGCATACTGGTTGATCTTTATAGTATTCATGCTGCTGAGCTGGCTGGTCAGTGCAAGACTGAAGTCAAAATTCAGAAAGTACTCAAAGGAACCCCTCGCCGGCGGAATGACCGGACGCGATGTGGCTGAAAAGATGCTGCGCGACAATAACATCACTGATGTGACGGTGCAAAGCGTCCAGGGTCAGCTGACAGATCATTATAATCCGCTTAAGAAGACAATCAACCTGAGTCGCGATGTTTATTCCGGAGCCAGCATCGCTGCCGCCGCTGTCGCAGCTCATGAGACGGGCCATGCCCTTCAGCATGCCCAGTCATATGCCTGGCTTAACATGAGGTCAAAACTTGCGCCCGTTGTGAGCTTTTCATCGAACTGGATACAGTGGGTGCTGATAGCAGGACTGGTTCTTATCAACTCAAGGCCGGAGATCCTCCTGATAGGTATTGTGCTTTTTGCCATCATAACGCTTTTCAGTGTGATAACCCTGCCTGTTGAGATCAATGCATCGAAGAGAGCTCTTGCATGGCTGTCAGATTCGGGAATTACATATTCCGAAACACAGGAGAAGGCAAAAGACGCCCTGAAATGGGCTGCATATACGTATGTCATCGCAGCGCTGGGTTCGCTGGCATCGCTGATATACTACATAATGATTTTCATGGGCGCCAGGGACAGATAGAGTTAAACTACCCTATCTCCCGTCAACATCCAGGAAGTGCGTCCTCTTCACCAGGTACCTGACAACAGCCCAGAATAAAAGGGCTACGACAAGGAGGGTGATATACATTGGTTCCAGATAAACCCTTCCCGTTACTGCTATATTGCGTATTAAATCAAGGAACGCAAAAACTAACAACAGGTTAGCAATACTGTTATATTCCCTTTTGAGCACAATCCTGAACGAGAACGGGAGGGCGGGCTTCGTGAAATGTCTGAAACCCGGAATCACAGCCCTGACCCTGAAAGCCCAGGCATCATATGCTTCTCCGAATTTGCGACGGAGATACTGTTCCTCGGCAAAAATTATCCGCTCATAATAGAGCCAGAAAGCAAGCACGAAGATGATTACGCACCATACAGACCTGAGGAAAAGTACAGGGCCGAGCCATATCAGAAAGTTCCCTATATAGGCCGGGTGACGGACGACCGAATAGACACCTGTGATATTCAGCTCATCAGCCATCTGGTCAATTACATTGCGGTCGGAGATGTTCCCGGGCATATGACCAACACTATATGACCTGACAAGCTCACCGGCGACCGAGACCAGAATGCAGATTATTTCCCATGTAAAATTGAAGTAAATGACGCTTCTGTTTGCTATGAAAAGATAACATGCTGCCAGGACCAGGATGATTAACGGCAGCCAGCTTCTTCTTCTGAATAACCAGTTTCCGGATTTCTCTAGTTCATGGACAAGTGACATACTTAGGGTGTTGATGACGTAAAAGTAAAAAAAAATCAGAAACTATACTTAATCCTGACGAACCCCAGATTTATCTTCGTTACCTCGCCGGCAATCACGTCGTCAAAATGCTGTAAAAACAGAGTAAAATCAACATTTTCAGCCATTGAAAAATCGATACCGGCCTCGGCAAAATAACCTTTAAGGTCAGGATACCATATGGCAGAAGCAGAGATTTTCAGAAGCGGAACCGGAGTGTACGAGACCTGGCCAATGGCGCTGAACTCAGAGAAAGCCAGCTCATTTGCATTTATGCCTCCCTTATATAGTTCATTAAAATTATCAAGAACAAAGGGATTATTCGAGTACATAATCTGAATTATCGCAGAAATCTTGTCGGAGAAGGTCCTATCGACCCCTGCCGTAGCAATGAGGGTGCCCTTTTTCATAGATGAGTTCCCGAAAGGATAGAACAGGGTTGCTTCGCCGCGGATTGAATATGGGCCTAAAGCTCCCGACCATCCTGTGCCTGCCGTAAGGAGCTCTTCATCCGTCTCGCCGGCCAGAATCTGCAGGTCGGTATTATGTACACTGAAACGATACAGTGCTGCAGCAGTCACTCTGTTGCCGCTGTCAAGTTTGACTACCATTTCTGCTGCCGCTGCGGGCCCTGTAGAGTAAACGGCTCTTATCGCATCACTTCCGGGCCGTTCAACATAGTCAAAATCGAAAAACGAATAGGTGTTGAAGATATCATTAGGGTTCCATACCAGTGCCTGGCTCCAGTTGATACGCTGACGGCCTAATGTGAGCTGCAGCTTCCCTGCCGTGAAGTCAATATATGCTCTGTCAATAAATGTATTCAGAACGAAGGACTGTTCGCTGAATATGTTCCATGACATGTCGACCCATCCGGGGTCAGAGGCAAGGGCTGTGCTGTATGCCGGATCAAGCAGAACCATGTCTCCTATGACGAATCTGTTTCGTATCTCCAGGGCCATTGTGGTCCTGGAGCCCGGATAGGCTTTGAAATTAAGCCTGTTATGAAGCATGCTACTGTTGAGCCAAGCATCTGTAATATCTTCAAACATTGAGTTATGCAACCATGATGCATATCCTCCGGCCGAGAATTTGCTTTCCTGGGCCAATGATGGAAACGAGAAAATTATCACCGCTGCGATCAGCAGAAGAGTTCTTTTCATGAAACCACGTTTGTTCTTTCGTCAGATACTATTCGTCCGTCCTCAATGGTTATAACCCGTCGCGCTCTTTTCATGACCCTGATGTCATGTGTCGAAAAGATAAATGTCATCTCCTCTTCCCGGTTGAGCTTCTCCATGATATCAAGAAGCGTATCTGCCGATTTGGAATCGAGGTTGGCAGTCGGCTCATCAGCAAGTATGAACTCAGGGCGCGGCGCCAGGGCGCGTGCCACGGCAACCCTCTGCTGCTGTCCGCCTGACAGCTGTGAAGGCCTGCTTCTGTGTCTGTCTGCCAGACCTACTGACTTAAGCAGTTCATCAGTACGTGCTTTTCGCTTCTCTTTTGGCCACTTCTGGAGATTCATTATAAACCCGATATTCTCCTCTGCCGTGAGCACCGGAATGAGGTTGTATGACTGAAATACAAAACCGACATGCTCCATTCTGAAGTCGATCAGCTCCGACGGCCGGAGCTCTGACAGACGGTGTCCGGCAACAATAATCTCTCCTCCGGTCGGCTGATCCAGTCCGCCAATAAGGTTCAACAGTGTTGTCTTTCCCGATCCCGACGGCCCTACCACAACGGCAAAATCGCCCTTCTCAAAGCTGAGGGTTATTCCGTTTATTGCCTTCACTTCGACTTCGGTATCATGATAGGTCTTATACACATCGTTTATTTCAACTACTTTCATGATTGTATCGACTTTGATTATTATTTTTCTCCTCTTAATGCTTCCACGGGATTTAGCTTCAATGCCTTCCGGGCAGGATAGATTGATGCAAGAATTCCTGTAATAATTATAAGCACAGCAGTTGTTATAAAAAACCGCGTTTCAATAGTGGGAAATAGGTGTGCTGAATATCCGATTGCCTCCATTCCTTCAGAGTATTTTACCAGATTGATGCCAGTCTTTGCCGTAATAGCTATCACTACCTTCCCGATAACCATTCCTGCAATTCCTCCCACCATTGAGAGGAAAATTGATTCGAGCATGATCATGGAAAATATTTTTCTGCGGTTCATGCCAATTGCAGCAAGCATTCCGATCTCTCGTGTTCTTTCAAGTATTGCCATAAGCATGGTATTTGCTATTCCGAATGCCAGGGCAGCAAGAATGATCGCCATGAATACTCCATAGATCTGCTGCATCATATCTGCAATCATGGCAAGGTCAGGTACTATCTCTTTCCAGTTCAGCACTTCATAATCCGGAAGATTATTCCTTATCGCCCTGGTAGCATCATCAGTCATGTCATTATCCGCGAGCCTTGCTATAACTCTGTGATAGGTGCCTGCCGGCATTCCTGTCAGTTTTCTCAGTTCATCTATCGGAACAAACAGGGAAGTTCCTTCCAGAATATCATTGTTGGTCCTGAATATTCCGCAGACACGAAAGGCTGCGCCTGTCTGCACATTGTTCATATCAAGGAATGAAAGGATTATTCGGGAGCCTTCGCGGTATGACCAGGCGGCTTCCCTGATTGACAAAGCGTATTTTTTTATCTCTTTAGGTGTAAGAAGACCTTCAACGGCCCTTTTAAACTTCTTATCCGAAGTATATCGCTGATCCTTAATCGACAAAAGCTTTGCGGTGACACCTGAAGAGACTCCCTTTTCCTCAAGTTTTTTCAGGACATCAGCAGTAATGATATACCTGATTATGTTCAGATCCTTCGCCAGTTTCTCCCCGATAAAAACAGGCTTGAAAACAGTGTTTCCTTTGGTGTCAGGACCGAAGTAACTTCCGGTGCCGGGAATAAGCTTTCCGGAGAGTGTGAACATCTCCTTCTCCTTTTCGACATCAATCCCGGTTATTTCAACCCCTGTACTTTTGGCTGCCGTTGAGGCCACGCCGCGTAAAATTACCCTGCCTGTGATGTCGGTGACGCCAGGAGTATTATTAAGTACTGAGAGTATTTTATCATAATCCCGGATAATATTCCTGATATCCCCGCTGCTCCTGAAATCTTTATTATTAACCTGGATATGCGACAGCTCTTCATTGACGGCAGCATCAATCCGCTGGACAACAGAGCTGTTAATAGCAGCCATGGCGAATACGCCGGCAAAGACGCCAACAGCGACAGAGGCTATGACAGTCAGGCTTCTTGTTTTATTCCGCCAGACATTTTTCCATGCAATTTCAGTGATCATATCATTGCAGTTTAAGCCCTCAGGGCTTCAATTACATTTATTTTGAATATTTTACGGATGCTGAACACTATGGCTATCAGTAAAATTATGAGGACGACAACAATCTGCCACAGGTAAAAAGTGTCAGGCAGCATTGTGGGCATGACCGGTTCAAATCCGTAATCTTCGTACATACGGGCCAACTCTCCGGTAAATCTTATGGGGGGAATGTAACCGTAGATTACAAATGGCAGCGACGCAACAACTCCTGCTGCAGTCCCGAGGAGCCCAATTAAAATCATCTCTATGGATATGACTTTTGCCAGTTTTCTTTTCTGCATTCCTATTGATACCAGCATTCCGAATTCGCGTCTCCTTTCAGCAAGCATCATAAGCATTGTCCCGAAAACCCCGAAGGCAATAACAAGATACAGTATACC
>JADGPV010000076.1 GCA_017882245.1 Bacteroidales bacterium
CAGGTTGGTGTGCAGCTTTTTGGTCTTGCATTTACCGTCGGGAAGGGTCTGAGGATTACCTTCGACATAAATGAACGATTTGACGGCAATTTTGTCCTTCCCGGAGATCTTGTAAGGCTTGGAATAGAAGGCAATGAACAATTTATCGGAAAAAGCCTCGATCTCTCAGCTTTGAGGTCTGATTTAAGATATTATCACGAAACAGGAATAGGAGCATCCGGGAATATTACAGATAAATTGAGGATAGGCGCCCGTTTATTGATCCTGTCAGGAGTAGCCTCCGCCTATCTGGATAACAATCGCTTAAGCCTTACCGTCAATGATGACTATTCACAAACTGTAAACGCTGACATTGCTCTGAGGTTAAGCGCCCCAGTCACCTTCTATAAGGATCAGAACGGTATCATTGACAGTGTTGCGGTAGATGAAAGCCGTTTTGATGGTGCTAACAGCGTGTTCTCTTTCCTGGCAGGAAAGGGTAATACCGGTCTGGGAATAGAATTGGGAGCGGAATACATATTTAATGAGATGTTTGCAGTCTCTGCCGCGCTTACTGATCTGGGATACATTAAGTGGAAGAGAGACAGATCAGATCTTTCTGTAAACACATCGTTCGAATTAAACGGGCTGACAATGCAGGATGTCTATGATGAGAGCCTGACTTTTGGAGAACTTATGAACTGGACGCTGGATTCAATACAGAATTCTCTTAATCTTGATGCGACGCCCCCGCCATATACAACGCACCTGTCCCCTGAAGTAACAGCTGGTTTCAGCTACACACCTGTCAGCTACTTTACTCTCGGGGCGCTTTCACAGACCAGGTTCAAAGGCAAACAGGTTCACGAATCTTTCACTTTATCAGGAAATTTTAATCTGAGCAATATAGTCTCAGGCACTCTTGCTTATACAATCGCCAACCAGCGTTTCGATAATTTTGGTTTCGGGATTGCCGTCAGGGGAGGCTTCTTCCAGTTTTATGCTATCGTTGATAATATTCCGCTTGTATGGTCAAAAGTCACAAGCGGAGAAAGCACTTTCAGCCTTCCGGAAAACTGGTATACGGTTCACGCGAGATTGGGAGTGAATTTTGTTTTCGGAAACAGGGATAAGAAAGAACCTCTTCCCGTTAATTTCTGATTATTTCGTAGAGGCTTTAAGCTGTTTAGCCAGGGCATTGGCGAAAACAAATTCGTTAAGGAGCTTGTTGTCAGACTTAAGTATCTCATTTTTACTGCCTTCCCAACATTTTTCTCCTTCTTCAATGAATATAATTTTTTCACCATTCTCCATGACTGAATTCATGTCATGGGTATTTACGATAGTGGTCATGTTAAGTTCATTGGTGATCTCCTTGATCAGTGCGTCAATCACTATTGAGGTCTTGGGATCAAGACCGGAGTTGGGTTCATCACAGAAGAGGTAACGGGGTTTAAGTGCTATGGCCCGTGCAATTGCCACCCGTTTTTTCATGCCACCCGACAGCTCTGACGGGAAAAGGCTGTTTGAGTCAATTATGTCTACCCGGTGAAGGCAGAAATTGACACGGTCAAGTTTCTCACTGTATGACATTGTGGTGAACATGTCAAGCGGGAACCTTACATTCTCCTCAACGGTCATAGAGTCAAAGAGTGCGCTTCCCTGGAAGAGCATCCCCATATCTTTTCTTATTTCTTTTTTTGCCCTGAAGTCCAGCTTCGAAAAGAGAACGTCGTCATACCAGATGCTACCCTCGTCAATATCAAGCAGTCCTACCAGGCATTTCATAAATACGGTCTTTCCCGAACCGCTCTTACCGATGATCAGATTTGTCTGCCCCGGTTCAAAGGTTGCAGATATATCCTTCAGCACTTCACGGTCACCGAATCTTTTGGTGATGTTTTCTGCCCTGATCATGAGAGAAGGAGCTGGGTAAGGATAACATTGAAGAGCAGGATCGTTACACTGCTGTAAACCACAGCCTTGGTGCTTGCCCGGCCGACCTCGAGCGACCCTCCCTCGACATAATAACCCTGAAATGCTGAAACAGAGGTTATAATGAAGGCAAAGAAAAGTGTCTTGATAATAGCATAAGTAATATAATAAGGAATAAAAGCATACTGGATTCCATAGATAAAATCCTGCGAAGTGATCACTCCGGAAGATGTACCTGCGATCCACCCGCCCAGTATACCAACTATTATGCTGATCAGTGTCAGGAAAGGATTAAATACCAATGTTGCGACTACTTTTGGCAGGATGAGGTATGAAGCAGAATTGACACCCATAAGCTCAAGGGCGTCAATCTGTTCTGTCACTCTCATTGTCCCTATCTCTGAAGCTATGTTTGACCCGACTTTTCCGGCAAGGATCAGCGCAACAATTGTTGAAGAAAACTCAAGCAAAATGGAGTCTCTGCATCCGAGGCCAATGAGATAAGTAGGATAGATAGGATTTTCGGTATTATAAGCTGTCTGAAGGGTAATGACAGCGCCCATGAAAAAAGATATAATTGCCACTATCCCTATTGATCTGATGCCCAGGCTTATGAGCTCTTTCATTGTCTGCCTGTAATAGATCTGTACCTTTTCAGGCCGGGAAAACACTTTCCCCAGCAACATCCAATAAGACGCGAACCCTGAAAGAAATCGTAACATAAGACCAAATCTTTTGTCAAATTTAGCAAATATTCACTGCACCTGTTACCCGGCAAAATTTAGTGGGCAGGAATTTATATATTTGCAGCAGATCTCACAAATCTCCAGTAATAATGAAAGATCGTTATGTGCTGATCATGGCCGGTGGTGTCGGAAGCCGGTTCTGGCCACTTAGCAGGAAAGAGAAACCCAAACAGTTCCTGGATATCCTGGGTACAGGCGAGACATTGATCCAGATGACGTACCGCCGTTTTAAGGGGATATGTCCTGAGGATCATATTTATGTCGTGACCAGTGAAGACAGCAGAGAGACTGTGACAGAGCAGCTTGACATAAGCAGCAGTCATGTTCTTGCAGAGCCGCTGCGGCGTAACACAGCCCCGTGTATTGCCTATGGTATTTTTAGAATAATGGCAGAAAACCCTGATGCAGTAATAGCTGTTGCTCCGTCAGATCACCTGATCAAAAGAGAGGATGAGTTCAGCAACGTGATGAATGAAGCGTACAGGTTCGCTTCAGAGAACGACGCTCTTCTGACGCTAGGCATCAGGCCTGACAGGCCGGAGACAGGTTATGGCTACATACAGGCAAACACAGAGCAGCCGGTCAAAGGGTTCAATAACCTTCATAAGGTTAAGGCTTTCACCGAAAAACCTGAGCTTACCATGGCAAGACTTTTTCTTGAGAGCGGTGATTTCTACTGGAACAGCGGTATTTTCATCTGGAAAGCCGGCACTATACTGGCTGCTTTCGATAAGCACCTGCCGGATATATATCATGTCTTCAATGAAGGCAGGAACCTGTTCAACACCTTTTCAGAAGATGGGTTTATCAAGAAGGCTTATTCAAAGTGCAGCAGCATATCAGTAGACTACGGCATCATGGAAAAAGCTGATAATGTTTATGTCATATGCACTGATCTGGGATGGTCTGACCTTGGCACATGGAATTCACTTTATCTTCATTCTGATCATGACAGGAATGACAATGCAGTTTTGCGTTCACAGGTACTCGCATACAATTCTGAGGGTAATATTATAAGTCTCCCTGATAAAAAGATAGCTGTCGTACAGGGGCTTGATGATTATATTATTATTGACAGCGGTGATGTTCTGCTGATAGTATCTCGGGAGCAGGAGCAGAACATCAAGACGTATCTTGACGATGTAGGCAAGGCAACAGGGGAAGAGTATCTGTAAAAAAAACACCGGCGTCCAATAAGGGCGTCGGTACGTAGCGACGCCCCACTAGGGCGTCGTTACATGGGTATTATTCTCAAATATTAATATTCCCAGAGATCCTGTTCAAAATTGAAGATCTCATTTTTGATTCTCTCAGCTTCGAAGATCTGTCCGGGGCCAAGTTTATACTGGTTAATATACCTGTCATCATAGACGTTTGATTCGGCCACGATATATCCGTCAAATTTACGTTGCAGCAGCAGGTCCTCAAAGGAAATCCTCTGGGCATCATTGTATGAATTGAAGGCTTCGTGACTTGCCAGTGCCTGCCTGATGTCTTCATATCTGATCCAGAAAAGACGTCTTTTCACCAGTCTCGCTGTGATCTGATCATATCCCATATAGATAGGACATATTCCGATAATACGCACATCAAGACGTGAGAGCTTCTTATCGAAGAACCATTCTTCGAGCAGCATGAGCTGTTTGATGTCGGCAGGATTCTCCGGATTTGTTACCGTGGAATCACGTTCCTGGCCGTCGGCACCAACGATGGCAATGGTTATTGTATCGCGGTTCATCTTCTGTGCGATGTCATTATAGGTTGTCGGAATGGTCATGGCATCGCCATCAGTTGCAACTACCTTGCCGGTCAGGATCTCGTTGAGGAGAATGCCAGAAAAGTTCATTCTTCCGTCAGACATCTCTGAAACGAACTGGTTATTCTGAGAATCATATCTCAGAGACGGATAGTACAGATTCAGATTCATCTTCTCTCTCAGGTCAATGATCCGATATAGTCTTTTTGACCAGATCACATCTGATTCTCCCAGATAGGTATAATTGATCTTTTGATTGTCGGGCATCGATTTTTCATAGATGTCTCCGAACGACTGGGCCATTGAGCCTGTACACATCAGGAGGCCTAATAGACCTGCCAGAATTCTCGTGTTCATGGTTTTATCTCTTCCTATATTAGTTAATCTTTAGAATTATCGGGTTGAGATCCCTGGTTCTTCCATCAGGGCCGACTGCCTTGATCTTTTCTATGATCAGTTTCTGTCCGGCCTTCAGGTTACTGATCAAGCCTTTTTGCTTATCGGTGATCCTGTTGTTGTTAGATTCAGCGGTAATCTCAAAGCCTTTGTCATTGACAGAGACTGTGAAACCCGTTACCGTATATGTAAGGTCAAATTCAAAATTCTCACGTACGGCGGTCACTACCTGCTGCGCGGATGCAACACTTCTCAGAACATTGCCTTCTTTCATGTTGGCAAACCTTGCCTCTGGGTCAGGAAGTCTTCTTACCCTGAACTCTACAGGTGGGAAGCTCTGTACCTTGCCGTTAATGTTTGCGGAAACGATAATTTGTGCGTTCTCTCCGACTGTTCTGGGCTGTGCAAGCCAATCACCGCGGTAGTTCTTGTATTTTCCCCTCTTGAGATCGCCATTTGTCATTCTCACGGTAAGCTTATCAGATCCTACACCAGGAACGGAAACGTCCATAGGGTTCTGAATGCCCTGGTAAAGAACGTTCATGGCAGTAGGTGATACAACCACGTTAGGCATACCCACTGAGTATTTTGAATTGAAATCATAGGAACGCATTGTGCCGTCAGGAGCCTTCATCTTAATAATACCGCCCCATGCTTTTTCTCCTATTGATCCGGGTCTCACCCGGTAAATACCCACACCTGATTCGTCGATAGGGAGCTTTGTGAAATCACCTGTCATCTCGTAGGAGATAGTGCCGTCGGCATTTGTCTTGGCGGAATGAGGCCCTACAAGAATTTCCATATCCTGTGTTGTATCAGTGGCAGCAACGAATACCTGGGCTTCGTATTCATTTCCCTGCATGATATATGTCGAGTTAGGAATGACTGTCGGAATGATTCTGTTGAATTTGAATGAACCAGCTTCGATCTGTGTATAAAGGAAGTTAAGGACATCTGTCTCAGCGTTCCTTACGTCGACCTGCATCTTTGAAAGGATTGTTATAACGGCTATCAGCGGAAGCGTCTGAAAAGTACCGGTTACCCAGGGCTCTGTGCCCGTTCCTCCGAGGTTTTTCGGGTCATCGGTATTAAGGATGTCAAGTATTGACTGTTCAGCCGCCAGATCTTTGCCTTCAAGGGTCTCAACAAGATAACCGCGATAATCTTCCATAAGGGCTTTAAGGTCATTAGCCTTGCCACCCTGGTTGGCTCCGATCAGAACCTCAGAAGGAACATTGTTTTGATCGATTTTTTTAATCTTTGTAACGTCAATCTGGTTATCAGGGAGGAGGGCTTCGGAATCTTCACCTTCAGTCTTGGTAACGATTTCTACCTTAAGATCCTGAATATAGTTATAGATCTCATTGGCACGGGCCTTAACATCATAGGCTTTTGTCTTCCATTTTCCTGCTTTCTCCGGATTTTCCGCAGCTGCCACATCAAAAGCAGCATAAGTGATATCATTTTTCTTGATGTAGTTGGCAATGGTTTTCGTCAGGCTCATATCCACTTTTTTAAAAGCTTCAATGGCTTCCTTTGAAACGTTAAGAGCCAGCATAGCGGTCAGGATGAGGTACATCATACCGATCATCTTTTGCCGCGGAGTCTCTTTTCCCTTAGACATTTTTGGGTGGTTTAGGTGTTAGCAGATATATTATAATGAACTTAACATTATTTTACGTTCATGGCAGCAAGCATGTTGCCATAAACATTGTTAAGGGAAGAAAGGTTGTCATTCAGTTTTGATACCTGTTCACGGTATTTTTTGGTGTCATCTGCTGAACCTGAGAGATCTTTCATCATTGCCTCGATACCCTTATAGATCGTATCTGAATTCTTGACATGATCACTGGCGCCGCGAAGCTGCAGTTCATATGCTGCATTGAGGGCAGAGAGGCTTTTATTAAGATTCTCAAGCTTCTCATGGTATGATTTACCACCGGTTTCAATCGTTTTGGTTGATTCTCCGATAGCCTGATACACTGTGCTTGTATCGCTCATGGACCTGACTGTCTGCCTGACAGAATCGGAAAGGTTCATGAGTGATTCGTTGGCTTTTTTAATCGTGCTGGCGTATTCATTTGTTGTGGCAGCCAGATCACCCATGGCATTGAAATTTTTTGTTGTCTCAGTGAGTTTCTTCAGGCCCTGACTCAGTTTTTCAAAGACATCGGGAGTAATACCTGCGTTAGAAAGCATCTTGTCAAACTGTGATAGTCCTGCTCCACCTCCACCTCCTCCTCCGAAGGTATCTGAGAATCCGATAGCTTCTCCACCATAGCCGGGGTCAAGCTGGGGATATACAAGTTTCCAGTCGGGTTCTTCCTTCAATGGCTCAAAGGCAGATAAGAAGAAGATGCAAGCCTCTGTTACAAGACCAATTGAGAGGATTAATCCTGCCATGGGGTAGTGCTGGATTTTGAAAAGAGCACCGATGATTACGACTGAGGCGCCCCAGCCGTAAACTTTTGCCATAAAAGTTTTCCACGTCGTTGTATGTACAAATTCCGAAAGGCCCATTTATTTAAAATTTTAGGTTAAACAACTTAATTATTGACTCCAATATATGTTCTTACATTACGGAACCCTACAAATGATTTTGCTGAGTCCTGGTATTCATAATCCCTTGAGGATGTCTGCATGAAGTATGCTATATCTTTCCATGAACCTCCTCTGATGACCTTGCGCTTGAGCACAGGCGGATCTTCCGGTCTGGCGTTGTACTCATAGTCGGGGTTCAGGTCATGAGTGAAGACATATGCTGACGGATGGTAGGCATTTGAAGTCCATTCCGAGACGTTGCCGGCCATATCGAACAGACCGTACTCATTGGGTTCGAAAGAAGCCACCTTGATGGTGTATACGGCTCCGTCGTCAATATAATTACCGCGCAGAGGTTTGAAGTTGGCAAGGAAGCATCCCTGGTAGTTACGTGTATAAGGACCGCCCCATGGGTACATTGAAAGATCAAGTCCGCCTCTTGCAGCATATTCCCATTCGGTCTCAAGGGGCAGGCGGTAGTTGTGAACATCAGCCACTCCCTGAGCACGCAGATGCTCATTCATGTAATTAGTACGCCATACGCTGAAAGCGCGGGCCTGCATCCATGATACTCCGACTACAGGATAGTCATCATAGCCCGGGTGCCAGAAATAGAGGGTTGCCCATGGTTCATTGAATGAATAGGTAAAGTCCCTGATCCATGCAAGTGTGTCAGGATAGATGTTTACCACATGGTGCATGATGAATGATGAGCGGTTCACGACGTCTGTGGTGTTTCCCTCCAGGTCGGTGACCTTACCCTCGTACACTTTGTCCTTGTAATTGTATTTTGCCTTGGCAGCCTGTTTGTAGTCAACCCAGAAATATGAATAATTCAGGAGCCGGGTATCCCACTGCTTGTTGGCGTTGAATCTTTCTTCAGGCGGATAGTACATTGTTTCAAGAACGGGGAGGATGTTTTCATCTTCGTAATCTATCTCCTGGTCCCAGTTCAGGACGTTAGGTTCCAGCACGTTTCCTTCTTTATCAGTTCTGAAGAACTCATACCCTTCAATTCCTTCCTCACCCAGTTTGGTTCTAAGGATAGAATCACGTACCCAGTAGGTAAACTGGCGGTATTTGTTGTTGGTAATCTCTGTCTGGTCCATCCAGAAAGCCTCTACTGTAACTGTCTTTGATATACTGTTCATGGCACGCAGAGGATCCTGATCGCTCGGGCCTTGGGTGAATGAGCCTGCCGGTATGAATGCCATCTCAAAAGGTTCAGGTTCATAGAACTTTTTTCTCCCCTGAACACCGGTCAACTCCCCGGTGTCAGTATTGGCACAGCTTCCCAATATCAAGGCTAATGTAACAGCTAAAAGGGTTACCTTTTTCATATACTGATAAATTTAAGAATGCAAGTAAGTTATTTTTTCAAACCCAATCATAGAAACCTAATGCTTTTATATTTAGTATCACTCTTCCCCAGGCCGAGATCAAAACTGTATGACACAATGAATTCATGCGATCCGCTTGTGCCTTTTCTGATCTCTGAAAGAGGGAAGTCATACCCATATCCAATTTTTAGACCGTTATACAATTCTACGCCTGCGAAACCTGTAAGAGCATCGCTGACTCTGTAAGAAACGCCACCCCATACCTTTTTATTGTATCTGACCATTCCTGTTCCTACATATTGTGTTGTAGCGCCATCGTTTACGATATAAACTGAGGGTATAAGCTCAAAGGCCGGATTAGGCAGCTGGAGATAATAACCTGCCGTAAAGTGATATTCACGGCTTACGTAAGTTGCTGTTTCTGAATATTTTATTTTAGGCTGGTTAACATGAGTGACAGAAATGCCGGCATAATAATTTAGTCCTTCGTAATAAACACCTGTCGAAATATCAAGTGCAACGTAACTTTGATCATTTTCCGGGATCAGGGGGTCCCCGGAAGGAGGTGTATGTGACGTTCCGGAGGGAATGAACCACTCTGGTTTAAGCGTCTTGTTAAGCATACCTGCGCTGAAACCGGCTCCGAGCGTACCCCTGCCGACAGGAAAGAGGTATGAATAGGAGAGATTTAAATTTATATCGTTACTGAAACCGTACTTATCAGCTTCCACAAGCAGTCCGGCACCGCTGCTCAGACCGAAAAGATTAAATGGAGTATTGATATTGAAAATAGTTGTGGAAGGTGCTCCTTTAAATCCGACCCATTGCTGACGCGTAAGTGCCGTAGCCTGGATCATCCCGCTCATGCCTGAATAGCCGGGGTTATAAGTTTGGGTATTAAACATATAATGACTAAGGACCGCGTCCTGCTGCCCCGAGGCTATGCTAACCGAAACAATTAAAACAAGGATGACTGTCCTGACTTTCTTCATCTTCAAAAAGTGCATTTGCACCCTTAAAAATAACGAGTAAATTAA
>JADGPV010000077.1 GCA_017882245.1 Bacteroidales bacterium
CCCAAGCTTTGCTGTCATTTCTGACGATCCGCAGTAGAAGGGTGATCGCTGGTGGAGGGAATCAGGGATGATTGACAGTATCCTTCTTTTCCCGTCGAACGCTTTACCTCCTGCCTGTTCAATGATGAAAGAGACAGGATTGCATTCATATACCAGCCTCAGTTTGCCTGACGGATAACTCACTGAAGGCGGATAAAGAAAAATGCCTCCTGTCATCATATTCCGATGCACATCAGATATCAGGGAACCGATGTATCGGGAGGTGTAAGGCCGCCTGGTTGCAGGATCGTTCTCCTGGCAATACTTTATAAATTTCTTTACGCCATCAGGAAACCCTACATAATTACCTTCATTGATGGAATAGATCCTTCCCGTTGAAGGTGATTTTATTTCCGGGTTTGACAGACAAAATTCTCCTATTGTAGGGTCAAGGGTAAATCCGTTTACACCATTACCTGTTGTATAGACAAACATTGTTGATGATCCGTATATCACATAACCTGCAGCTACCTGCCTGTCACCTTCCTGCAGAAAGTCAATGACCCCGGCCTCGGCATTACGTTCGGTTACGCGCCTGTAGATCGAGAAGATTGACCCGACGGAAACATTATAGTCGATGTTTGAGGAACCGTCAAGCGGATCCATGCAGACGACATATTTGCCCCTGCGGGCAAATGTCTCGGTGAAGATCACCTCATTCTGGTTCTCTTCAGAGGCAACGCCGCAGCATTCTCCGCTGGCTTCGAGAGCGTCTATGAATACCTCATCAGCATAGCGGTCAAGCTTCTGTTGATCTTCACCCTGAGGATTCTCCGTGCCGGATCTTCCCAGTATTTCAACCAGTCCTGCCTTACGTATCTTCGCATTAACCATCTTGGCGGCAGTACCTATATGATGCAGGAGGCTGGAGAGCTCCCCGTGTGCATAGGGAAAGTCCTTCTGCTTCCTGATGATAAAATCATTAAGGCTGACAATATCATAACTTGACATTTTGCAGGAGAATTAGTGATTATTGGATATTTTTGAAAATCGTTTACTAATGGCTAAATTATAAATTTGCCCATATTTTCCTAATGATGAATGTATTTAAATTCGGTGGTGCCTCAGTAAAGGATGCAGCCGGCATAAGGAAGAATCCCGGGAAGCGGAGACAGAAACTTTTACATTTCACAGTGAGAATGGTGGTGAGGGACAGATGATCCCTACTGACCCAGGTCAGCCTTGAAAACTGCCTTATAGGCATAGACCTTTCCCAGGTTATTATAAAGCTCAAAGCCGAAAGTAACTGATTTGGCCTTCTTCTCCAGAGTGTTTGTTGCCGGGTAGTAATACCAGTCCTCGGTAAATGAGAGCTTGCCTATTTTGGTGCGGTCATTATTGAATTCGCTCTCAATTTTCTTTACATCGTCAGCCGACAGAGCCTCACCGCTGTGATAGTCATACACAGTGAGAGTGCCGTCATAGACACGTTTAAAAATACCGTTCACAAATGCGTCGCCGTTATAACCTGCAACCTTCTCCAGATCCCATGGATCACCGTCGGGATCAGGCTTGATTATTACTTCTGTGACAATATCATGTGCAATGAGGACAGCTCCTTCAGGAATACCTGCCGGGGCAGATGTACGGGTGGTTTTCTGTTCGGTCCTGCGGTCATTGCAGGATTAGCTTATTTTCTATCATAACTGAGCATCTCCGGGGTTCTCATCCCGGTAAGCCTGCCTTTCATTATGACCGGAGTTCCATTTACTATAGTCGTTACAACACGACTGCGGAAGGTTGTTCCCTCAAGTGGTGACCATCCGCATTTGTACAATATATTATCAGTGCTGACGGTCCATGGTGCAGCCGGGTCAACAATAACGAGGTCAGCCTTGTATCCGGTGCGGATAAAGCCTCTCTCCCTGATATTGAAAATGATTGCCGGATTATGACACATTTTCCGCACTACCAGCTCAGGCGTAAGGATGCCCCTGTGGCAAAGCTCCAGCATCATCACCAGCGAGTGCTGCACCATAGGATTTCCTGACGGTGCGCTGAAGTAAGGTGCTGATTTCTCTGCGAGAGTATGCGGGGCATGATCAGTTGCAATGACATCAATTGTATCATTCTTTACAGCATTTATCAGAGCCTCGCGGTCAGAGGCTTTTTTGATGGCCGGGTTACATTTAATAAGGTTACCCTTATCGAGGTATGATGAATCATCAAACCAGAGGTGATGCACGCAAGCTTCGGCGGTGATTTGTTTTGAGGAAGGGTCGCTGCCGGGAGTCAGCAATTCTGTCTCCTCTGCCGTTGACAGATGGAGCAGATGAAGCCTGGTTCCTGATCTCACAGCCCTGGTCACGGCAGCGGTGGATGAAGCCAGGCATGCTTCACGACTCCTTATAAGAGGATGGAATGAAGGATCGATATCATCGCCATATTTTTCCCTGTAAGCAGCTAAGTTGGCTTTTATTATTTTTTCATCTTCACAGTGGCAGGCTATCGGGAGCTTTTTAATGCTGAATATTGCATCAAGCGCTTTTTCGCTGTCGACAAGCATGTTGCCGGTTGATGCACCAAGGAACAGCTTTATGCCTGGAACGGACGCCGGGTCGGCTTTAAGAAGCTCATCGCCGTTGACATCGGTTGCGCCCAGGTAAAATGAATAATTTACGAATGACTTGCCGGAGGCCAGCTCATTTTTTTTCTGCCACTCTTTAACAGTGACTGTCTGTGGAATGGTGTTGGGCATTTCCATGAAGGAGGTCACCCCTCCTGCAGCTGCGGCAGCGCTCTCGCTATTGATATCCCCCTTGTATGTCAGGCCTGGTTCACGGAAGTGAACATGATCGTCAATGACGCCCGGTATGAGCCACATACCCCTGGCATCAATGACCGTTGCTTCCTTATGTGACGGAGCTTCTCCGGGACTGAAGATACCGGCTATACGGTCGCCTCTGACAAGGAGGTCAGCTGCGTAAGTGCGCTCTTCATTGATTAGTAAGGCATTCGTGATCAGGATATGATTCATCTATGCTCCTTTTACCCGGTGACAGGTTTATTCTAAAATTCTGTGCGGCTTCTTGAAGTAACTTGCGATCTTCATGCGAAGCACACCCCACAGCGCTTCATTGAATATACCTCCTGACATCTTTGATGTACCGGCTTTGCGGTCAGTGAAAATAATCGGTATCTCAACTATTTTATAGCCAAGCCTCCAGGCTGTGAATTTCATCTCGATCTGGAAGCCGTATCCTACAGATTTAATATGTGCCGGCTCGATGCTCCTCAGTACTTCACGCCTGTAACACTTGAAGCCGGCAGTAGTATCCTTAATGTCCATCCCTGTGATAATCCTGACATAAATGGAAGCGATATAAGACATCAGCACCCTCCCCATGGGCCAGTTCACGACGTTCACGCCCGAGATGTATCTTGATCCGATGGCCAGATCTGCTCCGTCACGGTCACATGCCTCGTAAAGTCTGACAAGGTCCTGTGGGTTATGTGAGAAGTCGGCATCCATTTCGCATATGTATTTGTAATCTCTCTGCAGGGCCCAGTCGAAGCCGGCTATATAGGCCCTGCCAAGGCCCAGCTTTGCAGGCCTTTCCAGGAGGTGAAGGTTGGGAAAGGATGGCATCATTTCCTTCACAAGGCGAGCCGTGCCGTCAGGCGAATTGTCATCGATGACCAGTATGTCGAAAGGAACCGAGAGAAAGGTAATTGATTTAACAAGCTCGGAGATATTCTCTTTCTCGTTATACGTTGGTATGAGTACCAGGTTTGGCATTAAGGACCGCTAATGATGCGAATTTAGTTATTTTTCTCAGTCGTGACTGTCATTATTGCATTTGCCTCATTGTTTGGCGGTGTTTTCAGGACGGAGTAGATGAAAAATATTTCTGAAAATATTTTGCATGTTTAAGAGGAAGCGTTATTTTTGCCTCCCCAAACTATTGAAAATCGGGTGAAGTTCTTTATTACGCTGTGTGCGCTTATCAGTCCCATAGCTCAGTTGGTTAGAGCGCTACACTGATAATGTAGAGGTCCTCAGTTCAACTCTGAGTGGGACTACAGGAATATGCGATTTACGATTTACGATTTACGATTTAATTAATCGACAATCGAAAATCATATTTTGGGGAATTAGCTCAGTTGGCCAGAGCACCTGCTTTGCACGCAGGGGGTCAAGGGTTCGACTCCCTTATTCTCCACAAAGAGTCTTCGGAAGAAGGCTCTTTTTTTTTGATTTCATCGGGCATGATTGTGAAATTTTTTACTCACTTGTACGTTAATTTGTTATAAGCCTGTACTTTTAAAAATCTAATCCCGGAAAAAATGGAAAAAATAAGGTTTAAACACATACTGGCATTTGCTGTAATCTCTTTTACAGTCATTAATGCAATCGGACAGACGGCAATGCCAAATGAGCTTACCACAAACACAATCAAGGAGCAAATTAATTATGTGGAGCAACATACTAGGATATACGATAACTTCCGGGCTATAAGGGAAGATATATACCAGAAGATCAATCGCAATGTCATGGATACTATTGTTGCAGAAAAAAGCCGGGTTGCAGCATTGAAGATCCTTACATCAGATTTAAACGGCAAAAGCGATTCACTTAATGATCTGCTCAGCACTGCAAGAGTAGACCTTGTACAGGCTACCACTACAAAAAACAATATAAGAGTACTGGGTCTGGAATTAAATAAGCGGACTTATAATGCCATTATGTGGATAGTTGTCGGAGGATTGGCCTTTCTCCTGGCTCTTGGTTTTCTTGTCTTTAAAAGAAACCTGACCGTACTCCTCAGAACTGATAAAGATCTGAAAGAGCTTAAGGATGAATTTGCAGCATACAAACAGTCCTCGAGGCTTGCGCGTGAAAAACTGGAAATGGATAATTTTCATGCGATGCAGAAACTGAAGGAGAAACTAAAAGAGAGGTGAATATTCTATACCTTATATTATATACTGTCATTTTGCCGTCATGATCGGGGGGGTGAAAAAGGGAGGGAGGAAAAATAATTTCAAAAAAAGTTGATATAATTTGTTTTTGTAAAAATATTCCATATCTTTGCACCCGCTTTTGAAAGAAAGCAAGTTCTCTGAAAGGTCAGGAATGACAGAAATGACCGGTGGGGAAGCCACGAGCTGGCTTAAAAAATCCGAGAAAATTTTTAAAATATTTTTGGTTGAGAACGAAGAGTTCATTATCTTTGTCGTCCCTTGCATCAAAAAAAAAGGGAATAGTTCTTTGAATTAATGATGAAGTAGTAGCACACAGGCGAGAGAGATACTCGCCAAAAACCTAGCGATTTTGTTTGAGTTTTTGATGAGGCCGGATTGATCTTCGAAGGATATTTAAGAAATGAAATATTACAATGAAGTGTTTGATCCTGGCTCAGGATGAACGCTAGCGGGAGGCTTAACACATGCAAGTCGAGGGGCATCACGAGGTAGCAATACTTTGGTGGCGACCGGCAGACGGGTGAGTAACGCGTATGCAACCTACCCTGTACTGGGGGATAACCCGGAGAAATTCGGACTAATACCCCATAGTGATATAGAGAGGCATCTTGAAATATTTAAAGTTTCGACGGTACGGGATGGGCATGCGTAACATTAGCTAGTTGGTAAGGTAACGGCTTACCAAGGCTTTGATGTTTAGGGGTCCTGAGAGGGTGGTCCCCCACACTGGTACTGAGACACGGACCAG
>JADGPV010000078.1 GCA_017882245.1 Bacteroidales bacterium
GAAGGCCGAAATCAGTACAGCATCCTGACCCGTATGGTTCCTTCAATTGACCTCAGCTCCCTGATGATGCTGCTGTCAAGGGTGCTCTCCGTATCAATTATAACATAGCCTATTTCAGCGTCAGTCTGAAGGTACTCAGCGGCTATGTTTATTCCTTTTGAGGTGAATACATAGTTCACCTCTTTCAGCAATCCGGGTTCATTCTTATGGATATGCAGGAAGCGCTGAGCCTTGCTGTTTGGCTGAAGCGAGATCTGCACAAAATTGGTAGACCCTATAGTATCTCCTGTATCGCTGTACTTCACGAGCTTCTCGGCCACTTCAGTGCCTATGTTTTCCTGGGCCTCCGTGGTGCTGCCTCCCACATGAGGCGACAGTATGACATTATCAAACTTCCGCAGGTCCGAGACAAACGGATCTCCGCTCGATACAGGTTCATCCGGGAAGACGTCAAGAGCGGCTCCCAAAATATGTTCGGCTTCCAGGGCGGACACCAGATCAGGGATACTGACAACCGATCCCCGTGACGCATTGATAAGACAGGACCCTTTCCTCATGAGGCTTATCTCTCTTTTGCTTATCATATTGCGCGTCATGGGCGTCTCAGGTACATGCAGGGTGACCAGGTGGGCAACAGACAGCAGCTCGTCAAGAGATGAGCAGGCGGCCGCCTTACCCAGGCTGAGCTTCTTAACTATATCATAATAATAGACATTCATGCCCAGGGCTTCTGCCAGTATCGACACCTGTGAACCGATATGGCCGTAACCTATTATACCGATGTTTTTACCGCGGACTTCAAATGAATTGCTGGCTGATTTCAGCCATTTTCCCTTATGAGCCGCAGCGTTCTTCACCGGGATGTTTCTCATAAGAAGTATGCATTCGGCAATGACAAGTTCGGCAACAGAGCGTGTATTTGAAAAAGGTGCGTTAAAAACAGGGATACCCCTTAGCCTGGCAGCATGTCCGTCGACCTGGTTCGTGCCGATACTGAAACACCCTACTGCGAAGAGCTTTTCTGCTTCTTTCAGAATCTCTTCCGTTATCTGAGTCCGGGAACGTATTCCAATAATATTTGCATTCCTGATCCGGGATTTCAGTGCTGTTTCATCAAGCGCGTACGGCAAAGCCTCAATATTTGTATATCCGTTGGCCTTGAAAAAATCGACCGCACTGGTATGAATTCCCTCCAGTAACAGGACCTTAATCTTATTCTTATCAAGTGAGTATTTCTGAGCCATCTGTTAATGAAATTGATCTAAACTCTCTTCAGAGCTTAAAAATTAAAACTGGCAGACAATATAATAATATTTATTTCTCATTTATCAATAATATATCTGTCTGGCAAACGCACCTGGTTATTTTAGTCTTTCACATTTCAAAATGATCGTTACATTTGACTGAATTTCCGACTGATTATGAAAATTGCTGTTACCGGCGCTTCAGGGCATGTTGGCGCAAACCTGTGCAGAATGCTCCTTGAACAGGGATATGAAGTTAAAGCATTGATACATAACAGTATTAAAGGACTTGAAAATCTCGATCTTGAGTATGTGAATGGTGATGTAACCAGTGAGGCTGATCTCAGGAAGCTCTGTAAAGGCTGCTCCATAGTGTTTCATCTTGCAGCACTGATAAGCATCCGGAAAAGCGATGAAAGGTGTCACATGGTAAATGTTGACAGCTGTATCAAACTTCTGAGGGCAGCAAAGGAGGAAGGTGTCAGAAGAATAATTCATTTCAGTTCAATACATGCTTTCAATCACACGCCTTTAGGCGAAGTCCTTGACGAAAAACGGGATCTTATGCTGAAAAGCAATGTTTCATACAACTGTTCCAAAGCTCTCGGGCAGAAGATAATGATCGAAAATTCTTCGCCGGAGCTTGAAACAGTGGTGCTTAATCCTACTGCAGTAATAGGACCAAATGATTTTAAACCTTCTCTTCTTGGCAACGCGGTATTAAGGTGTTACAGAGGTCAGAATCCCAGCCTTGTACCGGGCGGATATGACTGGGTGGATGTCAGGGATGTCTGTTCTGCTGCAATAAATGCCATCGGGAACGGAGTTCCCGGAGAATGCTATCTCCTTGGAGGCAGCTGGCAAAGTCTGAAAACCATGGCTGATACAGTTGAAAAACTGGGAGGCCATAAAGCACCATGGCTCAGTCTGCCAGGATGGATAGCATATATTGGGGCGGCATTCCTGAATTTACACGCTTCTCTCACGGGAAGCATTCCGTTGTATACTGCGATGTCGCTTGAAACCTTGAAAGACAGCCACAGGAATATCTCACACCTGAAGGCATCAAAAACCCTGAATTATAAGCCACGCCCGTTTGAAGAAACTATGGCTGACACGATCCAGTGGTTCAAAGAAAATAACTACATCTGATGGAAAAATCAACCTTCGATCTCCTTGTCTGGCTATGGACCGTCATCGCCCTGATTGTCTTCCTTGCCTTACAGTTCGTGACAGCCCCCTACGGCAGGCATTCGACAAAAAAGTGGGGATTGACCATTCCTGACAGAGTCGGGTGGTTCATTATGGAAGTCCCGGCCCTGATAGTATTTTTTTATTTCATATTTACCGGAACAGCAGAAAAAAACGTAACAGTCTGGATCGTAGCCGCCTTATACGTAATTCATTATGTCAACAGGGCAGTGATTTTTCCATGGCGCATAAGGGTCAGAGGCAAGAAGATGCCTCTGGTCATTGCGCTCATGGCCGTCTTCTTCAATTTAGTGAATGCCGGTTTCCTGGGTTATTACACAGGGTCACTTAACACGCATTTTACAGTTACGTGGCTTAAAGATCCTCACTTCATTGCCGGTTTGATTATATTCATAACAGGAATGGCAATAAACATCTCTACGGATGAGAAGCTGATACACCTGAGGAAGAAAAAGAGCGATGGGTACGAGATTCCGCGCGGCGGGTTCTTCGAAAAGGTATCATGTCCGAACTTCTTCGGGGAGATAATCGAATGGGGAGGCTATGCAATTCTTTGCTGGTCGCTTCCGGCGTTTTCCTTCTTCATCTGGACTTTCTGCAACCTTGTACCAAGGGCGCTTTCACATCACAAATGGTATCAGAAAAATTTTCCTGATTATCCCAAAGAGCGCAAAGCCCTGTTTCCATATATTTTATAAATTAACACCATTATGCAACCTGAAGTGAAAAACCCTTACCTCAGTTTCCGGTCCAGGTTTGTATGGCTGGCTGTCTTCGCTGTGGCAATGGGTTTCCTGGAAGGTATTGTTGTCATTTACCTCAGAGAAATATACTACCCTGCAGGATTTGACTTTCCCCTTAAGCTGATGCCCCAGGAGCTGGTCAGGATTGAATGGATCAGGGAGACAGCCACACTGGTCATGCTGGCAACAGTGGGTATCATCGCAGGCAGAAACAATCTTCAGAGATTGTTGTATTTTCTGTTTGCATTCGGTGTGTGGGACATTGTTTATTATATTGCGCTGAAGCTCCTGATTGGATGGCCGGCCTCCCTCCTCACCTGGGATATTCTCTTCCTGATTCCATGGTCATGGCTGGGACCTGTATTGGCTCCCGTAATAAGCTCCGTGACAATGATCTTCATGGCGCTGCTAATTATAGGAAGAGAGGAAAAAGGTTCCCGGGTAAAACTGCAACCGCTTGACTGGATACTGATATTCAGCGGTGCAGCAATAATATTATACTCCTACCTGGTTGACGTCCTGAAGCTGATCATTGAAAGCAGCATGCTTGCCTCAGAGAGCTCCACAACTGGATACGAACAGTTAATTACACTGATTTTAAATTATATTCCGGACAATTATAACTGGCTGCTGTTCATTATCGGAGAATTGCTCATTATATCGGCAACAGTTAAAATACTAATTCAAACCAATAAAAGATGAGAAGACTACTTACACTGACTGCTATGATAACCTTAGTACTCGCCCTGACAAGCTGCGGAGGAGAAAAGAACAATTCTTCAGATAGTACCGATCCCTATCTCTGGCTTGAGAATGTTGAGGGGGAGAAGGCTCTCGACTGGGCAAGAGCACAGAATAAGATCTCTGATGAGGCATTCAAAACACAGCCTCTGTTCGCTGAACTAAGAGATAGGTTCCTGGAAGTATTTAACGATAAGGAGAGGGTAATCTATCCTGACATGGAAGGTAACTACATTTATAATCTTTGGCAGGACGAAAAGAATGAGCGTGGCCTCTGGAGAAGGATGTCAAAAGAAGATTATCTGAGTGGAAAAAATGAGTGGGAAGTAGTGCTTGATCTTGACCAGCTCTCAGCAAAAGAAAACAGGAAATGGGTATTTAAAGGTGCAAGCTGGCTTGGGCCGGAGAATAACCTCTGCCTGCTGTCCCTTTCCGACGGTGGCAAGGATGAGAGTGTGATCAGGGAATTCGATGTCCGTAACGGATCATTCGTAAACAATGGTTTTTCTGTCAATGAGAGTAAGAGCGATGCTGTCTGGGTTGATAGAGACCATATTCTGGTCGCCACATATTACGGACCCGGGACCATGACCACCTCAGGTTATCCAAGCATAGTCAAAATATGGAAAAGAGGCGCAGATCCCGCTGAGGCTGAGACACTCCTCACAACAGATACCTCCCATGTTAGTATTAGTGTCTTTGGAATGAATGCCGCAGATAAGCAATACGCGTTTATCGCTGACAGTAAAGGGTTCTATGAGAGGGAAATATTTCTGTATACCCCGGAAGGGATACGCAGAATAGAGGTTCCGTCAGATGTGGAGTCTTACGGGATGCAAGGAGACAAAATGCTCCTTTATCTTCAGTCAGACTGGAAAATCGGAAATGAAACGTATAAGTCCGGATCACTGGTAAGCTTTGATCTCCAGGACTTCCTTGCCGGTAAGAAAACGGTAAGGACAATATATCAGCCTGAGGAGCGGGCAAGTTTTGTCTCACTTCTTTCTACAAGAGACTTCATTGTTGTTTCCACAATGGAAAATGTTCAGGGCAAGCTGAAGATATTCCGCCCGCAAGGCGAGAAGTGGGTGGAAGAAGCTGTCCCTGTTCCGGGATTTGGAGAAGTTTATATGTTAAGTTCAGACGAACAGTCGGATGATTATTTCTTTTCTTTCAGTAATCCGGTGACACCTTCAACGCTCTATTACGGTGACGGCAAAAAAATCACTGCATTAAAGAAAGAGAAGGATTACTTCGATGCTTCGGGTCTGGAAGTAAACCAATATGAGGCAGTTTCGAAAGATGGCACCAAAATACCCTACTTCATTGTTCACCCAAGAAGCATGGTCTATGATGGTAAAAATCCGACACTTATATATGGTTACGGCGGGTTCAATGTCTCCGAACAGCCAAGATACAATTCAGTATGCGGCATCGGCTGGCTGGATAAGGGAGGTGTCTATGTCATTGCCAACATCCGTGGCGGAGGTGAATTTGGTCCGTCATGGCACCAGGCGGCGCTTAAAGAAAAACGTCAGAATGCTTATGATGATTTCTTTGCTGTCGCTGAAGATATAATCAGTAAAAAGATTACCTCTCCGGAGTACCTGGGCGCTTACGGATGGAGCAACGGAGGATTGCTTGCAGGTGTGGCACTTACCCAGAGACCTGACCTTTATCACGCAGTCGTCGTAGGTGCACCTCTTCTTGATATGAAACGCTACTCTCATATGCTTGCCGGAGCAAGCTGGATGGATGAGTTCGGCAACCCTGATAAACCGGAGGATTGGGCATATATCAGCAAATATTCACCCTACCAGAACCTGAGCAAGAAAACAAAATATCCCGAACCTCTCTTTATTACCTCCACGAAAGACGACAGGGTACACCCGGGTCATGCCCGCAAGATGGCTGCAAAGATGACAGGCATGGGACATACGGTATATTTCCATGAGACTATTGAGGGTGGTCACGGAGCAGCATCCACCAATGCCCAGGAGGCTGACATGTGGGCTCTGATGTACACTTACCTCAATACAAAGTTGAATCCCAGGTAATAGTCAAAAAAATGAAGACTGCCGGTTTGGGGAACCGGCAGTCTTCGGCATTAAAACGGACTTATGGAAAGAAAGAACGAATTAACGATTTTGATAATTTTTCAGTGCCAGGTAAGCATGCCTGAAAAAACAACAAGCAGAACTGAAATCTTTCTCATATTCAGCTCATTAAGTTTTAGTTTGCAAATAGCCAAACAAAATTATTAAGCAATTATGAAGATTTGATGAAAATGGCAAAGATGGGAAAACAGCAGAGAAAGAAAGCAATGAAGTGACCTGGCAATCAGGACAGATTATATCTTTGGGGTACGGTTGAGTCTTTTATTCAGCCATTTTAATTTCGAGAAGCAAAATTGTAAGATGCAGACAGCTTTAATCAATGCGACTTTCTTCACCGGCAGTGAGATGATAACCGGAAAGGCACTTCTTACCGACAGCAATACGATCACAGGATTTTCTGACCCGGACTCACTGCCTGAGGCTATAGTACATATTGACTGTAAAGGTCTCCTGATAACGCCCGGTCTGATCGATCTGCAGATCGCCGGTAGCGGCGGATTTCTTTTTTCGGCAAACCCCACTCCGGAAGCACTTGAAGCAATCGCAAAAGCAATCCTTCAGAGCGGAACCACAGGCTTCCTCCTGGCTCTCCCTACAAATACTTGGGAAGTTTACAGCAGCGCGTTTAAAACAGTAAGGGCGAACACTAATCCTGCTGTACTGGGGTTGCATCTGGAGGGTCCGTACATAAGTATTGCCAAAAGAGGCGCTCATATCAGGGAACTCATAAGACGTCCGTCACCCTCTGAGCTGACCTCACTTCTTAACGAGGCTGACGGAGTCATTAAAATGATGACAGTGGCGCCTGAAGTGTGCACTTCGGAGATTATAAATATACTTAAGGATCATGGCGTAACAGTAGCTGCAGGCCACAGCAATGCCACCTTCCGGGAGGCAACAGACGGCTTCAGCCGGGGCATTGAGACAACGACGCATCTCTTTAACGCTATGTCTCCGTTGCATCATCGTGACCCCGGCCTTCCAGGAGCGGTATTCAACTCCGATATGGCATGTGCAAGCATCATTGCCGATGGCATTCATGTCGATTACACCATGCTGACATTGGCCAAGAAGATCCTGAAAGAGAGACTCTTCCTTGTGTCAGATGCCGTTGAAGAGAATGATCATGGTGCGTATCAGCATGTGAAACAATCTGATCGTTTCACGCTGCCTGACGGAACACTTTCAGGCGCGAGGCTTACATTGCTCGAAGCAGTAAGAAACTGTATTGCCCACGCCGGCATCTCAGCTGAGGAAGCCCTGAGAATGGCTTCCAGGTATCCTGCACAGGTAATAAAAATCGGGGACCGGGGAGTTATCGCTCCCGGTGCACGGGCTGAACTTATCGCCCTTGATCATGATCTTGAGTTAAAAGGTATTTTTATTAATGAAAAGATGAACTTCATAAACTGATATTATGGCATTGCTTGGAATAGACATCGGAGGAACCAAAATTGCTTTTGCACTTTTTGACAACGAAGGAAACATCAGTACAAAAGAGATACTGACCATCGGCAACCGCAGGGGCA
>JADGPV010000079.1 GCA_017882245.1 Bacteroidales bacterium
GTGATTCCTTCAAACACAACCACTCTCCGAAACCTGCCAGTGCAGGCACCGGTGACCCTTAAAAACGAAGATATTATTGCCAGCCCGGCTGAAACTCCGGCCGCCACAACAATGATTTCGGACTTTGTACTACCGGAGGAGAACATCAGTGATGATATAACGCTTCCTTTAACAAATGATGAAATCACTGTGATCGCTTCCGGACGGCTGACAGGCCAGAACAGTTATTCGGCACAGACACTGACCTCTGTTAAACCTGAAGCTCCAGAACAGAGATTTATTGTAGGCGCTTCAGTGTCTCCTTCAATGGGTTTCTCCCCTTCAGAGCAGAATGCCCACATGGCTGAGCTTATCGGCAGCGAGAAAACAAGGCCGTCATATACGACAGGCCTCACCTTCGGATATAAGTTGTCTCCACGCCTGACGATACAGTCAGGTATCGGGCTGGAATCGATAGGGCAGATTATCACAGGCATTGACGTATTTGCAGGTCTTTCAGATTTTTATTCTGCCAAGAGCAATTATCTGTACAGCGTTGAGACCGCCTCCGGAACAATACTGGCAGGGAATACGGATTTGTATCTGACTGACACCAAAAACAGGGTTGGATCTGTGATAGCCGCGAATATGGCTGATCCGTCAAAGTACAACCTCACGCAGGTAGGCAGTGATATTCATCAGGTATTCCGATACCTCGAGCTGCCAATAGTTCTCAGGTACAAAATCATTGACCGTAAGGTCGGTCTTAACTTCTCCGGAGGGATGTCATACGGATACCTGGTTGACAATTACGCTTACACCAGAGACGGGTCAAACACGATTACGGTAGGTCGTACTGAAGGGGTGAACGTCCATAGCCTCAGCAGCCAGCTGGGCCTCGGGATGGAGTATAACATCTCCTCCACTATCTCCTTTAACTTCGAGCCCGTCCTTAAATACTATGTCACCCCGGTCAGCAACTTCTACGGAACACTTTATAAACCTTACTCCCTGGGTTTCTTTTCAGGTATCTTCTTTAAATTCTGAAAAGCATATATTCACTCTTCCATTTCCTTCTCTGAACGCAATAGTTTCGCTATTTTTGCGTTTCTAAAATTTACGTCAAGTCATGAAAGTTAATATAGGGAAGGCAGCATTAGGAACCCTGTTGCTGCTCAGCGCCGGTTTTATTATTACCCTGCTCGTTTCAGCCGACGATCAGCAAAATGCACCTACTGATTATGAGGAAGGTACTTATGCTGCATCATCCTGGGATTTACCCGAAACTGTCTCATTTGCAGGCGAGGAGTTGCCTCTTCAGAATTTCGACACACATGAAAGCCTTGACAGGGAGCTTAATGCAACTGCCTACAGGCATGGCTCTACTATTCTCACAATGAAAAGGGCCGGACGCTACTTTCCCGAAATTGAAAAGATTTTAAAAGAAAATGGCATACCTGATGACTTCAAGTATCTCGCCTGCGCGGAGAGCGACCTCAGCAACGTTGTATCTCCCTCGGGGGCAACAGGATTCTGGCAGATAATGGAAAATACGGGGAAGGAGTTCGGAATGACGATCAACAAGGAGGTTGATGACCGGTATAACCTTCAGCAGTCCACTCTCTTTGCGTGCCACTATTTCAGAACAGCATACGAACGATACGGCAGCTGGACCATGGCTGCAGCATCATACAACAACGGTTTCAGCGGACTGGATGAGCAGGTAGACGTACAGAAAGAGACCAACTACTATAACCTCCTTCTTAATGACGAGACAGCACGGTATCTATTTCGTATTGCAGCGCTCAAACTTGTAATGTCTGAACCTTTAAAATACGGACTTGAAATCACACCGGAAGATCTTTACATGCCGATTCCCTATACAGCAGTAAAAGTAGACACGACCGTGACCAGCTTTGAGCAGTTCTCAAGACAATTTGACACTAACTATAAGATGCTTAAATTTCTCAATCCCTGGCTCCGCAAGCCTTTCCTTACAAATGACGATGGTAGGGAGTATATCATCAGGGTGCCTGTTAAGGGTGCAAGGCTTTCCTCCGGATTATAGAATATCCTATGCCAGAGCGCAGGGATGAGATAAGAGTTTATGGTGCGAGGGTTCATAACCTGCGCAATATAAGCCTCACTGTACCGCGCAATGAACTTGTGGTGATAACTGGGCTTAGCGGCAGCGGCAAGTCATCACTTGCTTTCGATACTATCTATGCTGAGGGCCAGAGAAGGTATATGGAGACTCTGTCAGCATATGCGCGTCAGTTCCTTGGCGGCATGGAAAGGCCTGATGTTGATCGTATTACAGGCCTGAGCCCGGTAATATCCATTGAACAGAAGACCACCAACAAGAATCCCAGATCAACGGTGGGCACAATCACCGAGATCTATGACTTCCTCAGGCTGCTTTATGCCCGTGCTGCCGATGCTTACTCATGGGAGTCGGGAGAGAAGATGGTAAAGTATACCGATGACCAGATCCTTGATCTCGTTACAACGAGATACGAGGATAAGAAGATTTATGTTCTGGCCCCTCTGATCAAGGGAAGGAAAGGTCATTATAAGGAGCTGTTCGAACAACTGAGACGCAAGGGATTTCTCTGGGCCCGCATTGACGGTGAGCTGAAGGAGATCATTTCCGGACTGAAGCTTGACAGGTATAAGTCACATTTTATTGAACTGGTCATAGATAAATTTCAGGTCGGGCATGTGACTCCGAAGAGACTTCATGATGCAGTTCAACTGGCTCTTGATCAGGGTGAAGGTGTCATGATGGTACTTGAAGCTGACGGGAATGAATACCGTTACTACAGCCGCCATCTGATGAGTCCAGTGACAGGACTGTCATATAACGAACCTGCCCCCCATACATTCTCATTCAATTCTCCTCAGGGAGCTTGTCCGCACTGTAACGGTCTGGGCGAGATCTCAGAGGTCGATGTAAAAAGGATGATGCCTGATCCTGATCTCAGCATTCGTCGCGGAGGAATAGAACCAATCGGCAAATACCGCAATATCTGGATATTCTGGATGATAGAGGCGCTGGCAGAGAAGTACGATTTTACAGTAGACACACCGGTTAAGGATATACCTGAAGATGCGCTTAACAAGATCTTTTTCGGTTCTGATGAGGTGCTGAAACTCTCAAACACCCCGCTGGGCATTACTTCGAACTACTTCATGACCTTTGAGGGGGTAGTCAATTATGTCGGAAACCAGGAGGTTGTAAGTGGACGCAAAGCTAACGGTAAAGGGAGGGATCAATATGTCCGATACCATGTATGTCCTGAATGCGGGGGCACACGGCTGAAGAAAGAGGCCTTATGGTTCCGGATCGGAGGAAAAAATATCGGCGAGCTTGCAGCTATGGATCTTACTGAGCTGAAGAATTTCCTGGAGAATGCCACGGATGGGATGTCTGACCGACAGAAGAAGATCGCAACAGAGATACTTAAGGAGATACTTTCAAGACTTGGCTTTATGCTTGACGTAGGGCTTGACTACCTTTCACTGAACAGGGGAGCGAGGACGCTTTCAGGAGGTGAGAGCCAGCGCATCCGTCTGGCAACGCAGATAGGGTCGAAGCTGGTCAATGTCCTGTATATCCTGGATGAGCCGAGCATAGGATTGCATCAGCGTGACAACCGAAGGCTCATACATGCACTGCGTGACCTGCGCGATGCCGGCAATTCAGTGATTGTGGTTGAGCATGACAGAGAAATGATCCTCAGCGCAGATCATGTCATTGACATGGGTCCCGGTGCCGGTGTCCACGGCGGGACTGTTGTGGCTGAAGGATCACCGGCACAAATACTTGAAGCTGACACACTTACTGCTCAATATCTCAGTGGTCGCATGAAGATACCTGCTCCGCTAAAGCGCAGAAAAGGGAACGGTAAAAGCCTTACCATCACCGGAGCTAAGGGCAATAACCTGAGAGAGGTGACGATGACTGTGCCTCTGGGAACATTCATATGCGTGACAGGGGTGTCCGGCAGCGGCAAGTCATCACTCATAAACCAGACGCTGCATCCTGCGCTGGCACACACACTGCATGGTGCCGGGAGGATACCTTTACCCTACAGAGAGATCACAGGAATAGAAAATATCGACAAGGTCATAGAAGTTGATCAGGCCCCTATCGGACGCACTCCGCGTTCAAATCCTGCCACTTACACCGGCGTCTTCTCCGACATTCGAAACCTCTTTGCCATGACCCCTGACGCAAAGATAAGGGGCTTCAGTGCCGGACGGTTCTCCTTCAACACACGGGGAGGCAGATGCGAAGGATGCGAGGGAGCAGGGGTGAAAACCATCGAGATGAACTTCCTTCCTGATGTATATGTGATGTGTACCGACTGCAGCGGAAAACGCTATAACAGGGAGACTCTCGAAGTTAAGTATAAGGGCAGATCAATTAATGATGTTCTTGAGATGACTATCAACGACTCGGTTGAGTTTTTCAAGGGTATACCTTCGATATACCATAAGATCAAAACGCTGCAGGATGTGGGATTGGGTTATGTAAGGCTGGGTCAACCCTCGACGACCCTTTCAGGCGGCGAATCACAGCGGGTCAAGCTTGCCACAGAGCTTTCACGGCGTGATACCGGCCGCACACTTTATATCCTTGACGAACCGACGACAGGGCTTCACTTTGATGATGTAAGAGTGCTGCTTGAGGTGCTTGACCGTCTCGTGGACAGAGGCAATACAGTCATAGTCATTGAGCACAATATGGATGTGATTAAAGTGGCAGATTTCATCGTTGATCTTGGCAGGGAAGGCGGCCGGGGGGGAGGGGAGATAATGTTCTCGGGCACTCCTGAAGAACTGGCGAAGCTGAAAGATAATTATACTGGCAATTTTCTTGCCACCGTGCTGAAACATTAGAAAAGATTATATTTGAACTTCTTAAAATTTAACATATGGACGAATCCACAGACCTGATAAAAGAAGCGTTTGAGCCTAAAACATGGAATGAGATACATATACAGGACTCATGGCGGGTTTTCAAGATAATATCCGAGCTTGTTGAGGGTTATGAAAAAATGTCTCGTATCGGCCCAAGTGTTGCTATATTCGGATCTGCACGCACTCACTTCAATGACAAACATTACAAGCTTGCGGAAGAGATTGCATTCAGCCTGGTGCAAAAGGGTTATGGCGTTATAACCGGAGGCGGACCTGGCATTATGGAAGCTGCCAATAAGGGCGCCAAAAAGGGCAAAGGCAAATCAGCAGGAATAAATATTGACCTCCCTTTTGAGCAAAAACCGAATCAGTATATCGATCGTGACAAGCTCATTACTTTTGACCACTTTTTTGTGCGCAAGGTCATGTTCATGAAGTATTCCCAGGGATTTATCGTTCTGCCAGGCGGCTTCGGGACTTTTGACGAATTGTTTGAAGCAATAACACTGATACAGACTAAAAAGATCGGTCGCTTCCCTATTGTCCTTGTAGGGTCAGAGTATTGGTCAGGCTTACTGGAATGGATCACCAAGGTTATGATGGAAGAGGAAAATAATATCTCTCCTGATGACCTTAACATCTTCAGGCTGGTTGACACTGCCGAAGAGGCCGTGGCTTACATAGATCAATTCTACTCAAGATTCCTGCTCAGCCCGAACTTCTGATTCTAAGTTGTTTTACCTGTTCCTTTCCTTGACGTGATGATCCATCTCACGTTCAGAGTCTCTTTTCTTGATGCCCTCGCGCTTGTCATACTGTTTTTTACCCTTTGCCAGCGCTATTTCTGCTTTGGCCAGTCCGCGGTCATTGATAAAGACTTTAGTAACAATGATAGTGAGCCCTGTTTCATTAACCTTCCTTTCCCACTTTTTCAGCTCCCTTTTGGTCATCAGCAGCTTACGTTCACCGAGCGGATCATGATTGTTGATATTACCCCAGTAATATTCTGATATATGCATTCCTGTTACAAATAGTTCCCCGTTGCGGAATGCACAGAATGAATCAGTCAGGTTGGCCTTGCCGGCTCGTATTGACTTGATCTCAGTGCCGCTGAGCTTGATACCGGCAATGAGCTTCTCAAGGAATTCATAGTCATGTGATGCCCTTCGGTTCCTGATAACGATATTGCTGGTGTCGCTCCTCATCACGGGATTTAGGCGAACAGGGAAAAATAGATCATCTCGGTGAGGCGGGA
>JADGPV010000080.1 GCA_017882245.1 Bacteroidales bacterium
AAGCTCACGAAATCGGTTGTGAAACCTGTAAAGCTGCCTTTATAGGAAATCACGCCAAGGTCATGAACGACTTCAGGGAGTTTTATTGCTTTTTTACCGGGTACGCCAACCTGTTCAATATCTTCTGCCCTCGTGGTCATGTCTTCGAAATTTATATGTAGATAACTGTCATTGATGGAAGGAAGGCCCGAAACATCGAAGTCAAATGCCATTCTTGTGGAACCGGAATATTCAATATTAATGTTGCGTCCTTTAATTTCCGCCACAGTACCACTGACCCTGCCGGAGATGTTTACGGTCTCAGAGACACCTTCCAGGGGTTTTATGAAATAGGCAAGGTCACCGGACCAGAGATGTGAATTATCAAGGACTATATCAAATTTGACCTTGTTGATGAAATCTGACCAGGAGGCAGTGTCCTCAGGCATCAGTAATATCCTTTCGGCTGTTACTGAGCTGGAGTCGGTCTGAACGCTTAATTCCCTGAATGCCAGACATTTACTACTAAAGGAAGCATTCATATTCAGTCTTTTACAATCGAAGCCGCCGGACTCGGTGAAGGCAAGTTCCCTGATATTCATGCTAACGGAGTCACCTTCAATACTCAGATCCCTGATCTTTGAATTTACAGAGCTCATTTGCAGGGCCATAAAATTGACATGCCCTTGCCGTTCGCCTAATGTATCATTTCTGTTCGTGATTGAAAAAGAACCATTATACAGATCAATATCTGAAAAGCTGATATTTATGCCTCTGGTTGTGTCAGGCCCCGTGTTGCCACTGAGCAGATGGATGTACCGTGAAATATTCAGGACCCCTGATGTATCAATGATCATCCTGAAGTCAGGTTTATAAAGATCAACCCTGCTGAACCTGAAAATTCTTTCTGCAAGCCTGAAATCCCTGATCCTCAGATCCATCTTCTGCACAGCAAGGAGAGTGTCGCCGTTATGATCCCTGCAGAGAACGTCATTAAGCACAATTTTGTTGAAAATGGTGTATGAAGTCTTTCCTATACTGATCTCTGCTCCTGTCTTTTTTGACAGGCTCTCTGTCAGGAAGCGTACTATCAGGTTCTGGACCCTCGGTGTCTGAACAAGCATAAAGAAAATGGCCGGTACCAGAATTAGTACCAGAATAACTGTAAGAAGTACCTTACCGATTTTTTTAATAATTTTGGCCATTCCCGAGAGTGTTCCCGCCAAAGGCGAAGTTAATAAAAAAGGATATATCAAAAGTGATACCAGGCATAACGATCCTTGCGATAGAATCATCCTGTGATGATACCTCTGCAGCCGTCATCAGTGACGGTTATGTTCTTTCAAACCTGATTGCCAGCCAGGATATACATAAAGCTTACGGCGGTGTTGTTCCGGAGCTGGCATCAAGGGCGCACCAGGCAAACATTATCCCGGTTGTTGATCAGGCGCTGGCGAAAGCAGGCAAAAAGATCAATGAGATAAATGCGGTGGCATTCACGCTGGGACCGGGACTGCTTGGCTCATTGCTTGTTGGCACCTCGTTTGCCAAGGGTTTTGCGCTGGTAAATAATATACCGCTCATCGGGGTCAACCACCTCCAGGCCCATGTGATGGCACATTTTGCACTTGAGAAAGGGAAGGAAGGCCATATACCCGCCTTCCCGTTCCTGTGCCTCCTGGTTTCAGGCGGTCATACACAGCTTATTGTGATGAATGACCACCTGTCAATGGAAATTATCGGAAATACGATTGATGATGCCGCAGGCGAAGCATTCGACAAATGTGCCAAGGTGATGGGGCTTCCTTACCCCGGAGGGCCGATCATTGACAGGCTGGCTTCTGATGGCAACCCTCATGCCTTTCATTTTGCCAAACCCCGCATTAAAGGTTTAAATTTCAGTTTTTCGGGCCTTAAGACCAGCTTCCTCTATTTCCTCCGCGACAGGTTCAGGGAGGATGAAAACTTTATTGAAGGGAATTTGAATGACCTTGCAGCATCCCTGCAGCGCACGATCATTGAAATACTCATTGGCAAGCTTGTCAGGGCATCAAAAGAGACAGGTATTACAGAGATCGGGATAGCAGGAGGGGTATCAGCCAACACCGGACTGAGAAGGGCAGTTGAAAAGGAAGCAGCGAAACGCAGATGGAACCTGTTTTTGCCGGAGCTCCGCTACACCACTGATAATGCAGCAATGATTGGCGTCACAGCCTATTACAAGTACCTCAGGTCTGAATTCACGGATCACAGCGTCATACCGCAGGCGCGGATTGAATAGCTCTGAGGGATTTTCCGGTCAGCAGCCGAAACATAAATTCTGCCTGGCGTCAAACAGGTTCCTGATCTTTGTTCTGTGTGACATCTTTTCCTTCTTTTCTTTTTTTCTCCTGTGCCAGCCATGCACTTAAATAAAATATGGAAATCACAAGGTAAAGTACACCTATGGTAAGAGTTATGACAGCCAGTGAAACCGATGGTTCTTCCTGGGGACCGATTGCCATCCTGTGACGGTAGGTATAGCCAAATACAGTCATCAGTATAACGGTGACTGCCAGCCCCAGCCCCAGGAAAACCATCGTGCCATCAATCACAGTGGTGCTCTGATACAATGGGCTCTTTTTAAATGCTTGATATGTGGTTCTGGAATATGCCTCGGCTCTCTTCCTGGCTTCAGCCTGCCTGTAGTCGACCCATGCCTGGTAGTTCCTTCTTACCTCTTCCTCTGTTATGTTCCTGCCATGGGGATGTGATGTCAGATACTCATAAGCCTCAGTGATTTTGACGAATACTTCCTGAGCTCCTTCAGAATGATTACGGTCAGGATGATACTCCATAGCCTTGCGCCTGTAAGCCTTCTTGATCTCATCATCAGAAGCACCCTGTCTGACCCCAAGTACTGAATAATACTCCCAGAGATTCATTCTTATGTATAAGCCTTATCCTGTAGGAATAAGTTCAGATCATCCGGATTTAGTGCTGAATATTTTTAACTGCTTCAGGCTCATGCTTATGCCTGAAGAGTATGGCAAAGAGTATTGCCACGAGAAGAGCGTAGGCAGCGAACGTAAGCCATATACCCCTCCAGTCAAATGCACCGTTATCAAGAGTATAGTATTTATCAATGACGATACCGCTGATCCGGCTACCAAAGAATGCGCCAAAGCCGTTAGTCATCATCATGAAAAGTCCCTGGGCGCTTGCTCTGATTTCAGGAGCGCTCTGCGTCTCCACAAAGAGTGAACCTGAAATATTGAAAAAGTCGAAAGCCATGCCATAGATGATGCATGATAGAATTATCATCCACAATCCCTCTGCAGGATTGCCAAAGCCGAAGAGGCCAAAGCGGAGGACCCATGCCACCATACTCATAAGCATGACCTTCTTGATACCGAACCGTTTGAGAAAGAAAGGTATTGTCAGGATGAAAAGTGTTTCCGATATCTGCGAAATGGACATTATAATTGCAGGGTACTTTACAGCAACAAGGTCCTTATATACTGCGATATCTGCAAAGTCATGCAGGAAAGTGTCGCCATAGGCGTTTGTAAGTTGCAGTGCTGCACCCAGAAGCATGGCAAATATAAAAAAGAGTGCCATCTTACTGTTTTTGAAGAGTTTGAAGGCATTAAGCCCAAGCGCTTCAACCAGGTTCTTCTTATGACCTCCTCCCAGCGGAGGGCATTTGGGCAGGGTGAAGGCATAGATACCAAGTCCCAGAGATGCAGCGGCAGCGACGTAGAACTGCATTGATGATGTCTCGAAGCCGGAAAGACTTATAACCCATAATGCCACGATGAACCCTATGGTTCCCCAGACCCTGATCGGAGGATAGTCCCTGATTATATCCATGCCCCTTGTCTTCATGGAGCTGTACGCCACGGTTATCGCAAGAGCAATAGTCGGCATATAAAACATCATGGTGAGAAGCATAACCCAGAAGAAGGTGTGGGGATTCTTTACTGACGGCAGGAGTAAGAGCATCACTGCCCCCAGGATATGAAAGGTACCATAGAGCCTCTCGGCATGGACCCACCTGTCAGCAATGATACCTGCTATGGCAGGCATAAAAAGTGAAGCAAGTCCCATTGTGGAAAAAATCGCACCGAACTCGGTCCCTGACCAGTTCTTATTTTGAAACCAGTATGCACCAATTGTCAGCAACCATGATCCCCAGATGAAAAACTGGAGGAAGTTCATAATGATTAATCGGTTCTTAAGCCCCATCTTTTCAATATTTGTAAATCATTTATCTGGTTCCGAAAAGTCTGTCTCCGGCATCGCCCAGGCCGGGTACGATGTACCCCTTATTATTCAGATGGCTGTCGAGTGCAGCAAGGTAAATATCCACATCAGGGTGATCTTTTTCAACCCGGGCAACACCTTCAGGGGCACCCACGATACATACCAGCTTGATTGTTGTTGCACCTCTTTTCTTTAAAGCTTTAATTGCTGCACTTGCACTGCCTCCTGTTGCGAGCATGGGATCAAGGACCATGACGACGGCTTCCGACAGATCAGAAGGGAATTTGGCGTAATATTCCGTTGGCTCCAGTGTCTCATGGTCGCGATAAAGCCCTATATGACCAACCTTTGCAGTGGGTATGAGGCTGGTTATTCCATCAACCATACCCAGTCCAGCCCGCAGAATCGGGACGAGAACTATCCCTTTTGAAAGCTCCGAAGTGGTACATGAAGAAATAGGAGTGTCAATAATGACATCCCGCAGGGGCAGGTCCCTGGTTATCTCATATGCCATCAGGCCGGCAATTTCACTCAGGTTCTCCCTGAAATCCCTGGTCCCTGTCTCTTTCCTCCTGATAATCGACAGCTTATGGGTGATCAGGGGATGATTAATAAGCTTAAGCATCGAAAATTTAAAGCTCCTTTTTGTGTGGCAGTGTACCTACCTTACAAATTTGTATGCAAATCCAACTCCTATGACCTCCTTGAACTGAACCCGTTTACCCTTGACAGGATTAGCATCTGTACCTCCAACCTTAACTAAGATATCATCATCATAGACCAGCAGGGTGTTTATTGTTGCCGAGATGAATTTATTAACCTTCAGAATGAGCAGGTTCTCCCAGCTGACATCGATATTCTGAGGATTGTGAAAATAATTACTGAACAGGTCAAGCTTAGTAAGGAAGCTGACATTCTTCATTATTTCATCCTTCTTATATGCAATGTTGGCGTAAGCGCCCAGTTCTGACCTGAATTTTTTTCCGGGGTCAACTCCAAAGGAAGTTGGATCTATATCATTAGCAAGAACAAAAGTGTTTTTTAATGTCAATGGCGAAAGAAATACACTAAAATCAGGATTGGGTTTATAGTCCATTCCAAGTGAAAACAAAAGGTAAGCCGGAGACATGAGGTCAGATATTTTATTTTCAATGTTGGGGTAGTTATACCCGGGGGCCATCTGTGTCCTGAAGCTCACAAGCCCCGAATAGTACCATTTTTCTGATGCCTTTCTTCCATACTTCGACTGAAGGTCAATGCGGTCATCAGTTTTGACCCAACCAATATCGCTGCCCTTCTGATGCATCTTGCCGTATCCGATGATTAGGGCATTGTCCCATGCCGATTTGTCTTTCTTGTAATTGGCGGTCAGGTTGACAAATCCGTTAAGAGCAACTGAGTTCTGGCCGCCGCCGGCCCAGTGCGTAAATGAGCTCTGAGCCAGGTTGAGCGAAAAGATTCCTCCTGTATGCCATACGGTGTCAGTAACCTGACTTTGTGCCGCGCAATTTAAACCGGCAATTATAAAAAAAGTGGATAATGCAATAATTAGTTTCTTCACTATTTTCAGTAATTAGTTATTTATTATCAAGGCTTCCGAACACTTTCTGAAGGATTGGAGTGATCCTGGCCGAGACTTCTTTTCTTATTTTCAGCTCCTCGCCCTCCACTTTCAGGAACATTCCGTCAAGCGCCTTTTTCGTCAGGAAGTCATCAAGGTCGGTCGTGACCGGTTTGAATCCAGCCAGCCTTCCGGCAATGCTGGTGGCAACGGTATTCCATTTGTCAGTAAGCATAGTCCACGATTCCCGGGCCGAAATTCCACCGGCAATTTCTTTGCCTGTCGAGGAGCTGATCTTTGGCTTGTACAGATTATAAAGCTCATTATAAGTTGTACTTACCAGGTATTTAGTAGCTGCATTATC
>JADGPV010000081.1 GCA_017882245.1 Bacteroidales bacterium
ACCCTATCCCGGCACTATAGCCATTGTAATCAGTCTTCGCATTAAGAGTGCCACTCTGAAATGAAGGTCCATAATACCTGTAGCCTCCTCTGAAGTATACGGAACCAAGGCGCAGTTCACCTCCTACCCTGATATTGCTCGAGCCTTTAAGTTCTGACCTGATCTGATCGTTTTCACCAGAAAAAGAATATCCGTCAGCACCATGCCGTAATGCGGCTGTTGAGTAATCAACATACTCATAGTCAGCACTTATAAGACCTATCTTGCCTATCTGAAATGCAATACCTGTGTTAATTCTGTAAGGAGTTGTCAATTCGTAATGGTAGGACCCCTGGCCTGAGTCTTTAGCGTCATTGACATCATCTGAGGTATCATTTGGAGTGTCGTAGTTGAGGAATACAGAAAGATTACTGTAATATTGCTCGTCGATTTTATACCAGGTAGGGGTAGTGAAGCTGAAGCCGATGCGAACCATTTCTACCGGTCTGTATATTCCTCCTATCTTGAAATTCCACCCTGTGCCATTTGCATCAAAATGGTCAGTGTATGTGAAATTAACAAAGTCAAAAATATTGTTCGCTGCATCAATTTCCGAATGCTGATAATGTCCGGTGTAAGCCATGGTTGTGAGTCCGAAGCCTGCTCCCAGGTATAGCTTATCAGCCACGTTTGCTCCCATGACCATAGTATGTTCACCTGTGAAGCCGGAGTTGTCAATTATTCTTTTAGTCTGTTGACCATATACCGGATCTGACCTGCCGTACCGGGAGAAAATTGAAGCATAGGTGGTAGAGCTATTTGCAAGTGTATCAATTAAATATAAATCGTAAGCCATCTTACCTGCAGTTGTATTGGCTTCAAGCTCAGAAGGATAGTATCCATTCGAGAGCTCAGCCCAGTAATCAGCCATTGAACTGGCATTACTTATACCGTCAATAACAATATGGGTATCGAAGTTATTAGTCCGGTTGTATGAATAGCCAAAGCTTAAACCTTTCAGAACTGACCCGTTCCTCATTGTCATGACAGAGACCAGGCCGATCTGTCCAAGGTAAAAATGTGAAAACTGGTTATCATTATTGTAGCCGGCGAAATTGGTATTATTATTTTTAAATGCAATCTGTGTTGATACTGCAAACTCTGTAGATCTGAAGACAGCTACAGAGGCCGGGTTAAGTGCCATTGCAGTCATATCGCCACCCAGGGCTGTGAATGCACCACCCATGCCTTCGAACCGTGCCGTGCCCTGATAAAATAGCCTGGAATATCTGAGAGCATCATCTATGTTCTGCGCCTGCAGGCAGAGTGGCAGGAGCATAACAGCTGCCGTTATTATAAGTCTCTTTTTCATTTTTATTTTTTTTGAAGTATACGATCCCTTCTGCTCCAGCTTTTGCGGAACATAACCGTCAATGTCATTTATTTGCGTTATCGTCTGCCGCCGCCGCTGTTATGCGATGAAGAGGAGGAGGAGGATGATGATGAAGAACCTGAACTATGGCCGCCGGAGCTGCCACCACCGGAATAGGAAGAACCACTGCTTCTGCTGCCACCCGAATAGGAGGAGCTACTGCTTCTGCCGCCTGAATAAGAAGAACCGCTGCTTCTGCTACCTGAACTTACTGAGCTGCTGCGTGAAGGAGCTGAATAATGTACAGGTGAGGAGGACGATGATCTTGAAGGTGAGTACCCTGAAGAACCGCTGCTGGTCCTGGTCTGAACAGATGACCCTGTGCTGCTTCTTGAAGGAACACTTCTGTTGTAGTCAGATGAACTCTGAACGGATTCAGTGCTGCGGCTGTTATTGTATGAGGGCCTTGAATTCATCCTCGGATTGTTGTAGCTTGGAGTGTAAGTCCTTTCAGTAGTTTGATACTGAGGTTTGTTCACACTCTGGCTCTGAGACTGAGTCCGTGTCTGGGTCTGAGTCTGGCTTTTTGTCTGAGTGCCGGTTCCTGTCTGGTCACGACGTGTGTAACCCTGTGTCACTGCACTGGATGTTTCCGCAGTCCTTATATATGCACTTTTTTCTCCTGCTGATGTTGGTACTGCAGCCGATCTCCTTGTTGCATAAGTTGCGCCGGTTGCAGAAGAAGAAGCAGGGGTTAATCCGGAAGGTGAAACTGATCCTGTCCTTCTTGATGCGTATCCGCCATCAGTATATGATGCACCTGATTTGATCCTTCCGTCGCCGGATGCATATGAACCTCTTGTCTATGTGCTGTAACCACCTCTGCGGTTCGTATAATGGTTGCTGTCATCGCCGTAGTAGTACTGGTTGCTGCCGTAGTAATATGGATAACCACTGTAATACCCACCGTAGTAGCCACCGTAGTATCCGCCATAGTACATCGGATCATAATAATCATACCCGTAGTAAGGATTATATCCGCCAAAACCATAGCGAGGATAGAATCCGCCATAATAGCCCCCGTAATATGGGTAGCCCCAGCCGTAGCCTAAGCCAAAAGAGAGACCTAATGAGAAAGGACTGTAATAGTCCCAGTAAGGATAGAAGCCGCCATTGAAGAGATATATCCGATCTGCGGCACTTGCTCCGTAATAGTTGTTAACTACTGCTGCCTCAGCACCTGTTCCGGAAAGATACTCCTCTGAAGTAGCATATTCGTCAGCGATAAGTGTATCGGCAGCATATATGTTATCATAATAAGTCTGGTCAGACTTTGTATTTTGAACAGTACCTACCGATGCAGTAACAGGCTGATCCGATGGAGTATAGTAAAGGTCATCGTTCGTCGATCCTGTGAAACTCGTCGATGAACACGAGCTGGCTATCACAAGAATTGCCGGAATTATGTACCAAATGTTTTTCATTTTTTTACCCTCTGGTTATTTATATTTTAATTAATACAAATTTCGTACCAATTCATATCCTGCAGCCGTATAATTATCATTTGTTCTCCGATGAAGGTACTTTTCGCCTTGTTTCGCTTTTTGGCGATGTGGTTTCATTTCGTTCTTCAGAGCCTTTTTCGTTACTCTTCTGTCTGGTAGTTTTTACAGTGCTCTGGGTCTGCTGACGGGCAGGTGTTTCAGATGGCGTTCTCACGGCATCCGTCTGGCTTTGCCTTCTGGGACTGGTCCTGGTTGTACTCCTGTCAGTCGTTTTTTCCTGATTCTGCGGAGTGCCGTTTGACTGAACCCGTGTCCTTTTCCCGCCTGACCTCGCGGCATTACTGTTTTCCTTGCCAGGATCAGTCCTGTCATTTACATTTGGATTGTTAGTCCTTACTGGTTGGTTTGGTTTGGCTACCGAAGGCTCTGCCACTTCCCTTCTTGTCTGACCCATACGGAGGCCGTTGTTGCTCTTTTCCTTATCATTGCCTGTTTGTGTTCGTCCTGCTTCGTTTTGGGTAGAAGGTGGCAGAGTTCTTGAGCTTCTTCCGGTACTGACTGCAGAGCCTGACCTGCGATCGCGATCATAAGGATGGTGGTCATTGTCAAATCCGTTGCCCTGGCTGCTTCCGTACCAGTGCGGTTGATCCCATCTGCTCCATGAATTGGGATAATGGTAATAAGGTCTTCCGAGAAAATAGTTGACGCTGTAGCCTGAGCCGGGCGCGTACCATGAATTCCACCCGTAACCCATCCAGGGATCATAATCCCACCAGGGATCATAACCCCACCAGTAAGATCCGCCGAAACCGCTCCTCCAGTTGTACCTTGACACACCTGCGCCGTAATAATACCAGTCGTCATAAATTGACACTCCCCATGTGAACGGAGTATAATGATACCAGTAGGTCTCAGTGAAGAGTGGCGAATAGAAATCGAATGAGATAAACGAATTATGGAACCTGTTTATGCGGGATGCGTACTCATAACCGTTATCGAAATAATAATTGTTTACTATCACCTGCTGGTAACCAGAGCCATTTCCCCGGTCATCTGAAGCTTTGATATCGGCTGATGCCATCGAAAGTGATGTGATCGTCATTGTGGCTATTGCTGCGAGTAAAATTTTTGTCTTCATGGTGCATCCCCCTGTTTGGTTAACAAGTTTTGTATATTTTTACGCAATCTTTTTTTTTTGCTAATTAACATAATTCAAATACTATACCAAAAGAATGGCCAAGTTTCTTACTAACAGAGAGGAAAATTATTCACAATGGTACAATGATCTGGTGATAAAAGCTGACATGGCTGAAAACTCAGCGGTGAGGGGATGTATGGTCATAAAGCCCTACGGCTATGCCATCTGGGAAAAGATACAGGCGGAGCTCGACAGGAGGTTCAAGGCCACAGGGCATGTAAATGCCTATTTTCCGCTGTTCATTCCAAAGTCATTCTTCAGCCGTGAGGCTTCACATGTGGAGGGATTCGCCAAGGAATGTGCTGTGGTAACCCACTACCGGCTAAAACATGCACCTGACGGAAAAGGAATAATTGTAGACCCTGATGCAAAGCTTGAGGAAGAATTGATCGTCAGGCCTACGTCCGAGACAATTATATGGAATACTTACAAAGACTGGATACATTCATACCGCGACCTGCCCCTCCTGATAAACCAGTGGGCAAATGTTGTAAGGTGGGAAATGCGTACACGACTCTTCCTCCGTACGACAGAATTTCTCTGGCAGGAAGGCCACACAGCTCATGCAACCAGGGAGGAGGCACAGCAGGAGGCGTTAATGATCCTGGACTTATATGCTGATTTCGCGGAAAACTACATGGCCCTTCCGGTAATAAAGGGAGTAAAGACAGAAAGTGAGAAATTTGCCGGGGCTATTGATACTTATACTTTCGAAGCACTGATGCAGGATGGTAAGGCACTCCAGGGAGGGACCAGCCATTTTCTTGGTCAGAATTTTGCAAAGGCATTTGATGTACAGTTCGCTAATCAGGAAGGAAAACTTGATTACGTCTGGGCTACTTCATGGGGCGTAACAACCCGGCTGATAGGCGCACTCATTATGGCGCATGCTGATAACAATGGACTTGTCCTTCCACCCAGGCTCGCTCCTATACAGGTTGTTATAATACCTATATATAAGGGTAATGAACAGCTGGGAAGTATCTCTGAAATAGCAAATGATCTCAGAAGCAAGCTTGAGAAGGCAGGGTTTTCGGTTAAATATGATGACCGTGATACACAGAAACCGGGTTTCAAATTCGCCGATTATGAGCTGAAGGGTGTGCCCGTGAGGCTCGCCATCGGACCTCGTGACGCTGAAAATGGCACTGTGGAAGTGGCGCGCAGGGACACCCTTACCAAGGAGACAATAAACCGCGACAATGTGGTGACTCATGTGACCGCACTCATGGAGGAGATCCATCAGAATATCTATAGGAAAGCAGCTGATTTCAGGGCAGAGAACACCTATTCTGTTGACACCTGGGATGAGTTTCGTGATATTATTGAGAATAAAGGCGGCTTCGTGATGGCACACTGGGATGGCTCGACCGAAACTGAGGAACAGATCAAGAACCTGACTAAAGCAACGGTCAGGGCAATACCATTTAATGCCCCTGCTGAAGAAGGAAAATGCGTCCTGAGCGGTAAACCCTCGCACAGAAGGGTCCTCTTTGCCAGGGCTTACTGATAATTGTCACTGATATTGAGGCCGCCCTTATAATTGAGCAACGTAATACTTTATTAATAAATAAAACACTAATTTTATTCGGTGAAGTAAAAACCTTGCCATGGTGGAAGATCCAACCCAAAGAAAGATGATGATTGTCGATACACTGAAAAGCAAATCAGTGCTTAAAGAAAAGGTATTTGACAATACGGCGGAAGCTTTTATACTGGTGAAGGAAATACTTAAAAATCTTTCCAGGGAGGTAAACATAAACCTTTCCGGTATTGATCCAAGGATCAGGATGGAATACACGGACCGAAGCACATTTGACGCCCAGCTGAAAGTAGCCGGTGATATGCTTCTTTTCAGCATGCATTCGAACATATTCCAGTTCGACCGCGAACACCCGGCATGGAAAACTGCTTATATCCAGAAGAATAAATTCAATGCATACAGCGGCATAATAAATATTTACAACTTCCTTGCCGATTCATTTAAATACTCAAGGCTCGATGACCTGGGCTACCTCATCGCAAGGATTTTTATAAACCATGAAAATCAGTACTTTGTGGAAGGCAAGAGACAGATGGGCATGCTCTTTACCAATTATGGAAATGAGGAATACAGCAAAGAGGCTCTTCAGACAATTGTTTATACAGCTATAAACTACTCCCTGGAATTCGATCTTCTGGTACCGCCGTACGATACGATAAAGATCGCTTCTGTGGGACAGGCAGAATCAAAAATACAGCATTCAAAGCTTATAACCGGAAAAAGACTCGGATTTCTGTTCAACTCCGATGATGTTCTGGAAGACAATTCAAAGCACCAGTGAATTCTTGCACCTATAATAGTCTATTTTTCAGATTATTAATTATTATTTACCTGTGTCTCACAGCCTCTGAGATGCAGGTAACCGCACAGGAAACCCACCGGAACGATACAACAGCAACAGCATTCTACGACTCTCTTAAGGTAAGAGCTGAAAAACGAAAATTCACCAGCCTTCTTTATGATATTATTATTGTCGCTCCACCCGCTGCAGGCAATGTAAGGGAGAAGATGAAGAGCACTGTACCATATGTTGAATTTGAAGGCAAGGTGATCAGGAAGATGGAAGTGATAAGACTTGATGCCTTCGGTTCCGACATCGATAACCCTGCTGCCACTGACAGACCAAAAAGCGCAAGAATACTCAATAAGACTTATGTTAAGACCCTCCCATTCGTGCTTAACCGGTACCTCCTGTTCAAGGCAGGAGATTCAATATCGGCTCTTGAGATGGCTGATAATGAGAGACTCCTGAGAGATTTGCCATTTATTGAAGACGCCCGTATTATTATCGTGCCTGCCGACAGCAACACCGTGGATGTCGCTGTGATAGTCAGGGAAACATACCCGTATGGTTTTGACTTCAGGTTTGATGACGTTACAAAAGGCAGAGTAAGGCTTTTTGACAAGAACTTCATAGGACTTGGACATGAACTTGCCCTGTCAGTCCCTTATAATTTTGAAGACTATAAATATCCGGGGATTGGAGTAAAATATGCCATAAGAAATATAGCACGCACATTCTCGGATATCGAGCTTGAATTTGCTGACGGTCTGGGCACGACGATAATGAGTGGGGTTTACAGCAGAGGATTTACCACATCGGAGACCAGATATGCATGGTCAGCATCAATAAAAGCTACCTATACTACTGAAGATCTTGACACCATGCCTGCCCCCGTTCCTCTTCGCTTTATATATCAGGACTACTGGGCAGCAAGATCATTCATGCTGAACCGGGCAAATGTGACAAGGCTCATTGTGTCAGGAAGATACATTGATAATAACGTCTACCGCAGGCCGGAGATAGAGGAAAATTCCTATTACCGCCTCCAGAGATACCAGCTGTTCACCGCCGATATTGCAGTTTCATCACAAAGATTCATAAACACTTCCTTAATATATAGTTATGGCCGGACAGAGGATATCCCTTACGGATATATGTTTGAAGTCCTGGGCGGAACAGAAAATAATGAGTTCAAGTACAGGACTTATGCAGGAATGAAGGCATCTTACGGGAATATATTTACCAGGCTCGGATATTTATACGGGGGATTCGGTTTCACTACCTTTTATAACCACGGGAAAACGGAACAGGGTATGGTCGAGGGCAGGATAAGGTACTTCACACCTATTATTCAGGCAGGCAGATCAAAGATCCGCACATTTATCAATCTTTATTATTTAAGAGGTTTGAACAGGTACACGGACGAACACCTGTACCTTCGCAACAATGACCTGATAAGGGGTTTCAAAAATGATTCAATCAACGGAAACACAAGGATAGTTGCCACTTTTGAGCCTGTCCTTTTCACCCCCAGACAGATACTTGGCTTCCGGTTTGCCATTTTCGCCTTTGCTGATGCAGGGTTTATCAAAGGCGGGCTGAAAACCGACAGGTATAATAATATATCAGCCTTTGGTGCCGGAATAAGAATAAGAAATGACAGGCTTGTTCTGAATACCCTCCAGATAAGATTCGCCTATTATCCTCACCTCCTGCCCTATTCAGAGACGTCATGGTTCACGGTAGACGGGCTGGTGCGACTAAAGCCCCCGGGATTTGAACCGGGGCCTCCGGGCGTAACCCCTTACCAGTGACATATGTCTGCTAAGGGCTCTTTTTAGTACGGGAGAAAGCTAATCTGCTTCCTGATTTGTAACTTTGCGCAAGGAAAAACGGATGTACCAGAGATTCCTCGAATATTCAAGACAGCATACGCTGTTCAATACTGGCAGCAGGGTGCTTGTTGCGGTCAGCGGAGGCATAGACTCTATGGTGATGGCTCACCTTTTCAGGGAAGCCGGCATAGACCTATCAATTGCGCATTGCAACTTCTCACTCAGGGGTGCCGAGTCTGATGGCGATGAAGAGTTCGTATGCGATTACGCAAAAAGAAATGAAATTACATTCTATACAACCAGGTTCGATACTCTAGGATATGCATCCTCAAAGCGCATCTCAGTACAGATGGCCGCCCGTGAATTGCGCTACACCTGGTTTGACAGTCTTATTGAAAAGGAAGGCTTTGACGCTGTGGCAGTGGCACATAACCTCAACGACAATATCGAGACCTTTTTCATTAACCTGCTGAGAGGTACCGGAATCAACGGTCTTACAGGCATGAGCCCGCGGCACAATAACATCATCAGGCCACTGCTGTTCGCTACCAGAAACGAGATTGAAGCCTTCGCCAGGCAGAAGAAAATAAAATTCCGTGAGGACAGTTCCAATGCTGAAGTCAAATACACCCGTAACAGGATAAGACTCAGGGTTGTGCCAGAGATAAATAAAGTAAATTCCAACTCCCTGGCTGCCATTACTGAAACCATGGAGCATCTGAGATCTACCTCAGGGATAGTTGACATTTATATCGAAAAACTTTACAGCGAACTTTTCAGGCCGGTGAGTAACGGCATCGAAGCTGATATTAAAGGCTTAAGTTCACTGACCCCGGCCTCACCTCATATTTATGAGCTTTTCAAAAGATTCGGTCTCTCCTCAAAACAGACAGAAGAATTGATCTCGCTGCTTGATTCATCACCGGGCAGATACATCTTAACCTCCACCCACCGTCTGCTTAGAGACAGGGACAGGATACTCATTACAGAAAAAACCGAGGATAAGACACCCGCTCTGGTTTTTTCTTCGGTAGATGAGATGCGTTTATCAGGTCTTTTCGCTGACCTCCGTATCACTGTTCCTTTTGATGATCCGCTACCGGGAAGCCGGCTGACAGCATGTACCGATCTTGCCCTTATCGATTTCCCTGTAACGGTAAGGCACTGGGAACCGGGTGACAGATTCGTGCCATTGGGTATGTCACAGTCTAAAAAAATCAGCGATTTTCTTATTGACCTGAAAATCCCTGTTACAGATAAAGAGAAAGTGCTTCTGCTTATCTCGGGTGACAGAATCATATGGGTCATGGGTCACCGGATCGATGACCGCTTCAAGGTAACTGACCGCACGGAACGTATCCTGATAATGACAATCTGATAATTATCTTCCCTGCCCGGCTTTCAGATCTTTTCTATGATCTCTCCCTTGGTCCGTTAATAGCCCTGTCTATCAGCAGCAGGTCTGCAAGGCCAATTGCCACTGCAGATTCAAGGATAACAGGAATTCTTCTTGCTATGCAGGCGTCATGTCTGCCGGTGATCTCCAGCTCGGTCATCTCGCCCTTTTCCTTGTTGAAGGTCTTCTGAGGCACTCCCGTGCTTGCCGCGGGTTTTACTGATACTCTCATTATCAGGTCATTGCCATTGGTTATTCCTCCGTTGATTCCACCCGCGTTGTTAGTGGAAGTCCTGCCACGGGCATCCACGAATGGGTCATTGTTTAAGGAACCGTAGCTTCTTGATGAGGTAAATCCTGCTCCGAACTCGACACCGTTTACAGCCGGTATACCGAAGGCAATCTGTCCGAGAGCCGCCTCAACCGAGAGAAAAGACGGTTCGCCAAGTCCCTTGGGTACATTTCTTACCACACATTCAACGACACCTCCGACCGTATCATTTGTTTCTACCGCTTTAGCGATGGTCGGAGCAATATCCTTCTCGCCTCCTGCTTCAACCAGGGTAGCAGTGATTATTGCCGGTGAGAGTATCTTTCTTGCAAAGTAACCGGCAGTCACCATTCCCCATGTCAGGCGGCCGGAAAAATGTCCGCCACCGCGCATATCACTGAAACCCTTGTATTTAAAACCTGCTGTAAAATCGGCGTGACCCGGTCTCGGGATGCTTGAGAACTGTTCGTAATCGCCCGGACGGGTATCATTGTTTTTAGTAAATATCACAATTGGCGATCCAATGGTAAAGTTGTTATATATACCG
>JADGPV010000082.1 GCA_017882245.1 Bacteroidales bacterium
CAAGTGTTACCTCAATATCTGACCTGACCTTTGGTCCGGCATTTCCTGTGATTGCCTGTTTCATCGCCTCTCTGTTAGATTATTAATAACAAATTTGATCAGTTAATTTCAACCATTACCTCATCCTGATTAACAGTCTGGCCAGGCGTCACCATGACGGCCGTTATCTTTCCGCCAGTTTCAGATTTTATGGCATTCTCCATTTTCATTGTTTCAAGCGTGCACAGGGTCTGTCCGGCATTGACTTCGTCGCCCAGCTTTACAAGAACCTGAATTATAACACCGGGAAGAGGAGCTTTCACCACGGATGTCTTTCCGGCGACTCTTTCAACAGCCGGTTTGTCTGCACTGACTGAGCGCTCCTTTATCGCAACAGGAGCAGTCTTCGGCTTGAGAACTTCATTGTCGACCTCAACATTATAAGAGATGCCATTGACAACTAATGAAGCCAGGTTACCTTCAATATCAGGTACATCCACTTCATACGCCTTGCCATTTATCTTAAACCTGTAGTTTTTCATTTCATTTTTCTTGGATGCAACTCATCTTTTGTAGATATTCCTCATATGATAGAGCTTTGAGCTCCATGGCGAATAGATCTTTGAGACACGTTTGATTGTTATAACACCGCTCTCGATATCATGTGTTTCATTGTTATATAAATATAACGCCACAGCTATTGCTGCAGTCACTTCTCCGGATATCTCATCCTTCGAAGTGTCTTCCTTAGAGGAGCTTGCTTGTTTTTTCCGTAATAAATTCGGGAATATAGTATCCAGCAGTTTCATTTTCGCTTGCTAAAGAGGTATATTACCATGTTTCTTCATAGGACCCGGGTCCTTCTTTGTCGACAGGGTTCTCAGAGCCCTGATAATCCTGAATCTGGTGTTGCGTGGTTCGATCACATCGTCAAGGTAACCGTATTTTGCAGCTTCATAGGGATTAGCAAATCTGGTGCGGTACTCATCCTCCTTTTTCAGGGTGTACTCCATACGTAATTTGGGATCGGAAATTTCGCTTATTGATTTACCCTCAAGAACCTCTATGGCTCCCTGGGGACCCATCACTGCTATTTCGGCAGTTGGCCATGCAAGGTTCAGATCGCCCCTCAGCTGCTTGGATGACATTACGCAGTGTGCTCCTCCATAAGATTTACGGAGCGTAATGGTTATCTTAGGCACGTTAGCCTCACCGTAGGCATACATCAGCTTGGCGCCATGGATTATTATTCCGCCATATTCCTGTACTGATCCCGGTAAAAATCCAGGTACATCGACAAATGTTACCAGAGGTATATTGAATGCATCACAGAAACGGACAAAACGCGCTGCTTTTCTTGATGCTTCGATATCAAGAACACCGGCAAGATACGCAGGCTGATTGGCTATAATGCCCACAGGCATGCCGTCAAATCTGGCAAAACAGATGACAATATTTTTGGCATAGGCTTCGTGAACCTCAACAAAATCGGCATTATCGACCACTCTCTGAATGACCTCCTTGACATCATAAGGCTGGTTGGCGTTCTCCGGAATGATCTCGTTCAGATCATCCTCCATCCTGTCGATGGGATCATCGCATTCGATCTGAGGCGGTTCTTCAAGGTTATTCTGAGGCATGAAGCTTAACAGTTTCCTGATAAGGTCAAGGCCTTCTTTTTCTTCTTCAACAGTAAAGTGAGCCACGCCTGATTTTGTGGAATGCATATGAGCACCGCCCAGATCATCTATGGTTATGTCTTCACCGGTCACTGTTTTTGCAACCTTCGGGCCCGTGACAAACATGTAACTGCTTTTCTCACTCATGATAATAAAGTCGGTCAGGGCAGGTGAATAGACTGCTCCGCCGGCACAGGGGCCAAATATGGCTGATATCTGAGGTATGACTCCTGATGCCTGTATGTTGCGTTCAAAAATCTCTGCATAACCGGCGAGGCTTCTTACTCCCTCCTGTATTCTTGCGCCTCCGGAGTCATTAATTCCAATGACCGGCGCACCGACCTGCATTGCCTGGTCCATGATCTTGCATATCTTCTGTGCAAAAGTCTCTGACAGCGAGCCTCCGAAGACCGTGAAATCCTGCGCAAAGACATAAACCACTCTTCCGTCAATTGTACCATGACCTGTGATCACTCCGTCAGAGAGAAACTTTTTATCTGCAAGACCAAAGTCCTCGGTGCGGTGTGTGACAAACATATCAAATTCCTCAAAACTGCCTTCGTCAAGAAGAATTGTTATCCGTTCCCTGGCCGTAAGCTTGCCCTTGGAATGCTGGTCTTCAATGCGTTTTTCTCCCCCACCTTTACGAGCTTTCTCCCTGAAATTAAGGAGCTGTTTAATCCTTTCCTGACTGTTCATCTAACGTTATAATTGGTTGTTACCCCTGTTTTTATCTTCACAAAGTTCCGTAAGTACACCAAAAGTGGACCTGGGATGAAGAAAGGCAATGCTCAGGCCTTCAGCTCCCCGACGAGGTTCGGTATCAATAAGTCTTACACCGGCTGCTTCGACTTCCCTGAGTTTCTCTTCAATATCCTCAACGGCAAATGCAATATGATGTATCCCTTCTCCCCTCTTCCCGATGAATTTGCCTATCGGTCCTTCAGGGTCAGTTGATTCCAGCAGTTCGATCTTTGTCATTCCAACCTTAAAAAAAGCTGTCTTTACTTTCTGATCGGCAACTTCCTCAATGCTGTAACATTTAAGGCCAAGAACCTTCTCGTAGAATGGAATAGCCTCAGAAAGCGAATTCACCGCAATTCCGATATGCTCAATATGCGTGGGTTTCATAGAAGTAGTAAATAAGTTTTCCCGATTAAAAGAAAGCGCAAATTAATTGTATTTGACTCCGCGTCAAAAGATAATTATCATGTTTTCGGCATTCCTCAGAACGGGAAATCACCCGGAGCCACTTCAACCCCTTTTGTTTCAGGCTTTTTGGCTGCTTCATGGATAGGGTTTCCGTCTACAAAAATTGCTTTGTACGGCTTTGTGGGGCAGGCATATTCACAGGCTCCGCATCCGACACAGATATCATCATTTACTTCAGGGATCAGGAGCCTGCCCTCAAAAGGTACAAGGTGACATGCTTTAGTGGGGCAATGTTCAGAACATGCCCCGCAGTTTGTTTTTTCTGTCTGAACAATACAGTTATCCTTTATGAATACTGCCTTACCTATCTGAGTAAGTTTCTTGGCCTCAAGCATGAGCGGCATTATTGCGCCTGTGGGGCATAACTTGGTGCAGCGTGTGCATTCGTAATTACAGAAGCCATGATGGAATTCCATTCTCGGTTGCATGATGCCGGCGAGCCCGTACTCATTCACTGATGGTTGCAGGACGCTCGTAGGGCAGGCAGTAACGCAAAGGTTACATGCGGTGCATCTTGAAGTGAAAGCTGCAATACCTGATGATCCGGGCGGTGATACGGGATATAACCGGTCTTCCTTCACCGTAGAGTCTTTTGTGGGAACCGGTTTATAGTCCTGGGAACGGATTATCTGCGTTCCGGCTGCAAGCATGACAATTGACCCTGTAATGAATTTGCGCCGCGAGGTATCAGGCTCATCAGATGGCTTGGAGGATTTAATCCTCACCAGATCGTATGACATAGCCTTCTCACCGCAGGCATCA
>JADGPV010000083.1 GCA_017882245.1 Bacteroidales bacterium
TCTTTCCTTCGAACTTTGTATAGTCATAGTGATCGTCCTCAAAGAATGCACTTGCAGCGCAGTCGAGTGCTATTGCAACATCAGTGCCCGGTTTATAACCGGCTGCTGTTATGGCCTGGATGATGCTTTCGAGGGCATCTTCTGTACCTTTCAGCGCTGGGGCAAACCCACCCTCATCACCTACAGCAGTGCTGAGGCCGCGTCCTTTAAGCACTTTTTTCAGGGAATGGAACACCTCGGCGCCCATCCTCAGCCCTTCTGCGAATGAAGTCGCGCCTTTAGGGCGTATCATGAATTCCTGAAATGCGATCGGAGCATCAGAATGTGACCCACCGTTTATGATATTCATCATTGGCACAGGCAGCACTCTGGCGTTCGTTCCTCCGATATATTTGTAAAGAGGCAGTCCATGAAAAGCTGCGGCAGCCTTGGCACAGGCCAGCGAAACGCCCAGAATGGCGTTTGCCCCCAGGGTACTCTTGGTGGGCGTGCCGTCAAGATCGATCATCTTTTGATCAATGGCAATCTGGTTGGTAACATCCATACCCATTACCTCTTCCGATATTACACTGTTAACATTGTATACAGCTTTAAGGACACCCTTGCCGAGATAGCGGGTTTTATCACCGTCTCTCAGCTCGAGGGCCTCATTCTCTCCTGTTGATGCTCCGGAAGGAACTGCTGCCCTGCCCGTAGCACCGCTGGCTGTTACCACTTCTACTTCAATCGTCGGATTACCTCTTGAATCAAGGATCTCCCTGGCATGAACACTGATTATTTGACTCATTGTTTTCTGTTTTTATTTGAACAATCTGCAATGTATAAAAAAAGGGATATGGTCAGTATGACAATATCCCCTTGATGCTTTAGCATGTTATGTGCTATTATTTTGTTTCCGGATTGGTCTTTTCAGCTTTTGTTTCGGTTGCTGCAGGAGCGGCGGATGCTTCTTCAGTCTTCTTCTTTGGACTGCGGCGACGACGTACTGTCTTGGCTTTTGCAGCTTCACCGGCCTTCATTGTCTCATTAAAGTCGACAAGCTCAATTATGGACAGATCAGCTGCATCTCCAAGACGGCTGCCAATCTTCAGTATCCGGGTATACCCACCCGGACGGCTCGCGATGCGCGGGGCCACTTCCCGGAACAGTTCCGAAACGGCACTTTTGTTCTCAAGATAACTGAACACCACTCTGCGTGAATTGGTTGAATCCTCCTTTGATTTGGTTATGAGAGGCTCAACATACGTCCTCAGAGTCCGTGCCTTGGCTGCAGAGGTGGTGATACGCTTATGCAAAATGAGTGATGATGCCATATTCGCCAGCAATGCCTTCCTGTCAGCACTCTTTCTTCCAAGATGATTTATAGTTCTTAAATGTCGCATTTCTGTTTATCCTTACCTGTTATTAATCTTTGTCGAGTTTATACTTTGCCACATCCATGCCAAAGGAGAGACTCATTGTTTCAAGCAGCTCATCAAGCTCAGTTAGCGACTTCTTGCCGAAGTTACGGAACTTAAGGAGGTCATTCTTATTGAACTTGACGAGGTCACCGAGAGATTCTACCTCTGCTGCCTTAAGACAGTTGAGGGCTCTCACTGAGAGGTCAAGGTCTACAAGCTTGGTCTTGAGCAGCTGACGCATATGCAGGATCTCTTCATCAAACTCTTCATTTGCCATCTTGTCTTCATAATCGATGGTGATCTTATCTTCTGAGAAAAGCATGAAATGGTATATCAGTATCTTGGCTGCCTCTTTGAGGGCATCTTTCGGATGAATTGAACCGTCAGTGGTAATCTCAAGAATAAGCTTCTCATAGTCAGTCTTCTGCTCAACCCTATAGTTTTCTATCGAGTACTTCACGTTCCTTATGGGGGTGAAGATTGAGTCTATAGCTATCACTCCGAATTCTGCCTCAGCCGGCTGGTTTTCTTCTGCCGGAACATATCCTCTGCCCTTGCTGATATTTATCTCCATCTGCAGTTTTACGTCATGTTCCATACGGCAGATAACGAGATCGGGATTAAGGACCTCAAAGCTGCTGAGCGCGTTATTGAGGTCACTGGCCTTGAAAACTTCCTGGCCGGTGATTTTTACCATTATCTTTTCACTGTCAACATCCTCAACCATTCTCTTGAAACGGATCTGTTTCAGGTTCAGGATTACTTCAGTGATATCTTCCATGACTCCTGTTATAGTTGAGAATTCATGGTCCACACCCTCAATCTTAATCGAGGTTATTGCAAACCCTTCGAGTGATGAGAGGAGTATTCGTCTGAGAGCATTGCCAACGGTTATACCGTAGCCGGGTTCAAGCGGGCGGAATTCAAACTTTCCGTAATGATCGTCCGCTTCAAGTAATATTACTTTGTCAGGTTTCTGGAATGCTAATATGGCCATATGGACAGTGTTACTTTATTACTTGGAATACAATTCAACAATAAGCTGTTCCTTTATATCTTCCGGTATTTCAGAACGTTCAGGAACACTCATGTATTTGCCTGCCATCTGTGTCTCATCCCACTCGAGCCAAGCAAGTTTTGAACGACGGTTTGCACCGATACATTCAACTATGGTTTCAAGTGATTTTGATTTTTCACGGACGCCGATAATGTCTCCGGGGTGCAGGATGAATGAGGGTATGTTAACCACGTTACCATTTACAGTGATATGGCGGTGAGAGACAAGCTGACGTGCAGCCGGTCTTGATGGAGCCACGCCGAGACGAAAGATAACGTTATCGAGGCGTGATTCAAGCATCTGCAACAGCACAAGCCCTGTAATTCCTTTGGCCGCATTGGCTTTCTCAAAGAAATTGCGGAACTGACGCTCGAGCAGTCCGTAGGTGTATTTTACCTTCTGTTTCTCGCGGAGCTGTACTCCATATTCAGAGGTTTTCTTTCTCTTTTTGGTCAGACCGTGCTGTCCGGGAGGAAAATTCTTGCGGTCGAGGTATTTATCAGGACCGAAAATTGGCTCTCCGAATTTCCTTGCTATTCTTGATTGTGGGCCTGTATATCTTGCCATTGAATTGAATATTTATCGTTATATGAAATTGTTTATAAGACCCTGTTAAACTCTTCTGCGTGACGGCGGGCGGCATCCGTTGTGCGGCATTGGCGTGACATCAATGATCTCGGTCACCTCAACTCCGCTGTTGGAGATAGCACGAATAGCTGATTCACGGCCTGATCCCGGGCCCTTTACATATACCTTTACCTTGCGGAGCCCCAGCTCAAAAGCGAGCTTGGTGCACTCCTCTGCAGCCATCTGTGCGGCATAGGGGGTGTTCTTCTTTGATCCCTTGAATCCCATCTTACCGGCTGATGCCCATGAGATGACCTGCCCTGTGCTGTTTGTAAGGCTGATAATTATATTATTGAATGATGAATGAACGTGAGCCTGTCCCACTGGTTCAACCTTTACGACCTTCTTCTTTAACGTCCCAGTCTTCTTTGCCATATATTAATTATTTAGTAGCTTTTTTCTTGTTAGCAACAGTCTTCTTACGACCTTTGCGGGTGCGGGCGTTATTCTTTGTGCTCTGCCCTCTTACAGGAAGCCCTATCCTGTGACGGATGCCGCGATAGCAGCCGATATCCATCAGTCGTTTTATATTAAGCTGTGTCTCCGAACGAAGCTCACCTTCAAGCTTATAGTTTTCAGAAAGTATCTGACGTATAGTATTGATGTTATCGTCATTCCATTCTTCAACCTTCATGTGGCGGTCAACGCCAGCTCTGTCAAGCACTTTCTGTGCAGTGCTACGTCCGATACCATAGATGTAAGTCAGAGCTATTTCACCCTGCTTATTCCTTGGCAGATCTACGCCATTAATACGTGCCATATACCTCTTTTAATTTGAAGTGCAAAGTTAATTAAATTTATCCCTGCCTCTGCTTGAACTTGGGATTTTTCTTATTTATCACATACAGGCGCCCATTCCTCCTTACAATCTTGCAGTCGGCTGAACGCTTTTTTATTGATGCTCTTACTTTCATAACAGTAGTATTTTCTATTTAAATCTGAACGTTATTCTTCCTTTGGTAAGGTCATAGGGTGACATTTCAACCTTTACTTTATCTCCCGGCAGGATCTTGATGTAATGCATCCTCATCTTGCCTGAGATATGAGCGGTGATTATATGCCCGTTTTCGAGTCTGACCCTGAACATCGCGTTTGAGAGTGCCTCGATGATCGTTCCGTCAATCTCTATTGATGGTTGTTTGGCCATATGCTTACCTTATTTTTAATACTTCATCTATAAACTCAAATGTTGTGAGCAGGTCGGCTTTTCCCTCCCTGACCGCAACAGCGTATTCAAAGTGTGCTGACGGTTTGCCGTCACCTGTCCTGACTGTCCATCCGTCACTGTTGACGTGTGTGTGTTTCGTCCCAAAATTGATCATCGGCTCAATGCAGATAACCAGGTTCTTCTCCATCCTGACCCCGGTACCCCTTCTTCCGAAGTTAGGCACTTCAGGGCCTTCATGCAGATGCTTTCCAATACCATGCCCCACAAGCGTCCGGACTACCGAGTAGCCTCCGCTTTCAGCTTTTGACTGCACTGCATGTGAGATGTCTCCCACACGGTTACAGGCAACGGCTTCTTTCACACCTGCCTCAAGTGAAGCCCTGGTGTAAACAAGCAGCCTGATGACTTCCGGTTTGACCTCGCCTACTGTGAAAGTGAAGGCGCTGTCGCCATAATAACCGTCAAGTATCACCCCGCAGTCGACCGAAATGATGTCTCCATCCTTCAGGGTATAAGCTGAGGGAATACCATGAACCACCTCGTCATTAACAGATGTGCAGAGAGTGTTGGGAAAACCGGCATAACCCTTAAATCCAGGCAGCGCACCGTTATCGCGAATGAATGTCTCGGCTATGCTGTCGAGCTGAAGTGTTGTGACCCCAGCCCTGATATGTCCGGCTACTTCCGCAAGAGTCTTTGAGACCAGCATGTTGCTAGCTCTCAATAACTCTACTTCTGCATCCGTCTTAATATAAATCATCAAAGAACGTAATCCTGTTAAATAGACGACACTGCTCCGGTCCTGCCTTTAACGCGGCCTGACTTCATAAGACCGTCATAGTGACGCATAAGCAGATGGCTCTCTACCTGCTGCAAAGTGTCGAGCACAACACCCACAAGAATTAGCAGGGAGGTGCCACCGAAGAACTGAGCAAACTCAGCACTCACGCTGAAGTTGACAGCAAAAGCAGGCAGGATAGCAACTATTGCCAGGAATATTGATCCCGGAAGAGTGATACGCGACATGACATTGTCAATAAACTCTACTGTCTTGCGCCCGGGCTTGATACCGGGGATAAAGCCACCGTTTTTCTTCATGTCTTCCGCCATCTGTACCGGGTTCACTGTTACTGCCGTATAGAAATATGTGAAGACAATTATAAGGAGGGCAGTCACCAGGTTGTACCAGAAACCATACATGTTTCCAAAAGCAATTACAAAACCTGAGCCTGTAGATTTGAAGCCTGCAAAGATTACAGGAAGCATCATGATGGCCTGGGCAAAGATGATCGGCATTACCCCTGCTGCATTCACCTTAAGAGGAATATACTGACGAACTCCGCCATACTGTTTGTTGCCGATTATACGGCGTGCGTACTGAACAGGTATGCGTCGGGTGCCCTGTACTAAAAGTATCGATGCGAGTATTACTGCAAACAGGAAGACCAACTCTATCAGGAGTGCCACAAGTCCGCCGGCGCCGTTGATACGGTTGCCTGCCTCAAATATCAATGAATGAGGGAATCTGGCAAGAATACCTACCATAATTATCAGTGAAATACCATTGCCAATGCCTTTGTCGGTTATTTTTTCGCCAAGCCACATTACGAATATGGTACCTGCTGTCAGGATTACCACTGAGGAAACGGTAAATAATGTACCCTGAAGCACAAATGCCTCCCTTGGAAGAATTGCGTGCAGGTTGGCCAGGTAAGTAGGTGCCTGCAGGGCAAGTATCAGAACTGTAAGGTACCTTGTGTACTGGTTCAGTTTCCTTCTGCCGCTTTCACCCTCTTTCTGCATCTTCTGGAAGTACGGGAACACTATTCCGAGCAGCTGGATGACGATGGAGGCAGAGATATAAGGCATTATACCGAGGGCAAAAATAGATGCCTTCGAAAATGCACCTCCTGAAAACATATCCAGAAGTCCCATGATCCCGGAAGCAGTCTGGTTGCGTAGACCCTCAAGCAATGCGGGATCTATGCCAGGAAGTGTTATATATTTCCCCAAACGATAAAGGGCGACAATAGCCAGGGTATACAGGATCCTGGCTCTCAGATCCTCTATCTTGAAGATATTTTTTATAGTCTGTATAAATTTCATGCCTTACAGTTTAACTGCTGTTCCCTGATTAGCTTCAATTGCAGCCTGGGCTGACTTGCTGAATGCATGAGCATGTACCTCAAGTTTGTGAGTCAGAGTACCTTTACCAAGGATCTTTACCAGGGCATTTTTATTTATCAGACCGGCTGTCAGCAGTGTCTGAAAATCAATGCGGTCAGTCTTCAGTCTTGATGCCAGTTCTTCAAGAGTGCTCAGGTTGATGCCCTTGTACTCAATACGGTTGATATTTTTGAAACCGGACTTAGGCACTCTTCTCTGAAGTGGCATCTGGCCTCCTTCAAAGCCGATCTTCTTGCTGTATCCCGAGCGTGACTTGGCTCCCTTATGACCGCGTGTTGATGTGCCTCCGTGGCCTGAACCCTCACCACGACCGATACGCTTATCTCTTTTGATCGATCCCCGGGCAGGTTTTAAATTACTTAAATCCATTGCGTAATATATAATGCTATTAATACTTTAAACGTTCTCAACTTTCACCAGATGCTTAAGCTTGTTGACCATACCCATTACCTGGGGTGTGTCTTCATGCTCAACGGTCTGATGCATTTTCTTTAAACCCAGGGCAAGGAGTATCCTCTTCTGCCTCTCGGGCTGTCCTATCCCACTTTTGATCTGGGTTATTCTGACTTTTGCCATATACGAAATATTACTAACCGTTAAACACTTTCTCCATTGCAATTCCCCTGTTATCAGCCACTGCGCTTGCATCGCGCAGCTCCAGCAGTGCTGCTATTGTAGCCTTGACGAGGTTATGAGGGTTTGACGAGCCTTTTGATTTGGCAAGCACGTTCTTCACTCCCACGCTTTCAAGCACCGCGCGCATAGCACCACCGGCCTTTACGCCTGTTCCTTCGGTAGCAGGTTTGATAAAGACATACGCACCGCCAAACTTACCATATTGTTCATGAGGTATGGTACCTTTATGTATCGGCACCTTGATAAGGTTTTTCTTGGCATCTTCAATCCCTTTGGCTATGGCAGTCGTCACTTCACTTGCCTTACCCAGGCCATGGCCCACAATGCCTTTCTCATCGCCAACGACGACGATAGCCGAAAAGCTGAATGTACGGCCACCTTTTGTCACTTTAGTTACTCTATTGATGCTTACCAGCCTGTCGGTAAGTTCAAGATCGCTGTTTTTTACTCTCTTTATTCCGTATGCCATACTGATTAAAATTTTAAGCCGCCTTCGCGTGCTCCGTCAGCTAATGATTTCACTCTGCCATGATACTGATAACCGCTCCTGTCAAAGACAACACTTTCGATGCCTTTTTCCTTGCATACAGCGGCGAAGTGTTTGCCGACGAGGGCTGCCACTTCACTCTTCTTCCTGCCTGTGGCAGAAGCTATCTCCTTCTCTCTGGAGCTTGCTGAAGCCAGCGTCAGGCGGTTGACGTCGTCAACTGCCTGAACATATATCTGCTTGTTGCTGCGGAATACCGAAATTCTTGGTTTTTCCGCGGTTCCTTTAACCTTTTTGCGGATCCTCAGCTTGATTTTTTCTCTCTTTTCTGTCTTTGATAAAGCCATGACTTTAATATTTTATCATGTTACACACCAGCCGATTTACCGGCTTTTCTCCTGAGTTGTTCACCTACGAATTTGATACCCTTGCCTTTGTACGGTTCAGGCGGACGAAGCGATCTGATCTTTGCTGCGACATGACCGATAAGCTGCCTGTCGATGCTTGAGAGGCTGATGACCGGATTACTCCTCTTTTCAGTTTTCGTTTCAACCCTGATCTCCTTCGGCATCTCCATGATAATATCATGTGAATAGCCAAGGCTCATCTCAAGCAGCTGACCTTTAGCCTCAGCCCGGTAGCCAACGCCCACGAGCTCAAGATCCTTCCTGTATCCTTTTGATACACCCACAACCATATTGGCCAGAAGGGCCCTGTAAAGACCATGAAGCGACTTAACGCGCTTCTCATCACTGGGTCTTGACAGAACGATCTCGTTATTCTCAACCTCCACCCTGATATCACTGTCCACCTTCTGTGACAATGTTCCCAGGGGGCCTTTAACGCTTACCACGTTTGCATCATCCACAGAAACTGTGACGCCCGATGGCAGGTTTACAGGTAATTTTCCGATTCGTGACATTTAAATTCTCCTCCTGTTTAGTAAACAAAACATATTACTTCACCTCCGATATTTTCCTTCATGGCCTCCTTCTCGGTCATAAGACCCCTGGAGGTTGAAAGGACTGCTATACCCAGTCCGTTAAGGACTCTCGGGAGTTCATCAACGCCAGCATACTTTCTGAGGCCGGGACGGCTCACCCTCTGGATCGATTTTATAGCCGGCAGCTTAGTCTTGGGATGGTACTTCAGGGCGATTTTTATTTTACCCTGCAGATCATCATCAATGAACTTATAGCTGAGGATATAACCTTTTTCGTAGAGGATCCTGGTGATGTCCTTTGTCAGACCGGAAGCCGGTGTCTCAACCACTTTATGTCCAGCTTTCATGGCATTCCTTACTCTGGTAAGAAAATCTGCTATTGGATCTGTCATCTTGTATTATGATTTATTGTTTATTTCTATGTCGGTGGTTACCAGCTTGCTTTTCTTACGCCGGGTATAAGCCCTTTTGAAGCCATTTCCCTGAAAGTAATCCTGCTGACGCCAAACTGCCTCATGTATCCTCTTGGTCTTCCGGTCAGTTTGCACCTGTTGCGCAGCCTGATTGAACTTGAATTACGGGGCAGCTGGCTCATGGCAACATAATTGCCTTCTGCTTTCAGCGCAGCTCTTTTTGCCGCATACTTCTTTACAAGTTTTGCACGTTTGACCTCGCGGGCTTTCATTGATTCCTTAGCCATATTCCGATCTGTTTATTTGTTTTTAAAAGGAATTCCAAATTCTTTAAGAAGGGCATAAGCCTCTTCGTCGCTTCCGGCGTTTGTCACAAAGGTCATCTGCAATCCCATGATCTTGGCAATCTTGTCAATATCAATCTCGGGGAAGATGATCTGTTCTGTGATTCCGAGGGTATAGTTCCCGCGGCCATCGAGTTTTGCACCTACGCCCTTGAAGTCGCGTATACGCGGAAGGGCGACTGAAATGAGTCTCTCAAGGAATTCGTACATACGGTCCTTGCGGAGGGTCACCATAACACCTATTGGCATCGCACGCCTGAGCTTGAAGTTGGAGATGTCCTTCTTTGAGACTGTCTGAATAGCCTTCTGTCCGGCTATGTCAGAAACCTCTTTCAGTCCCATCTCAAGCAGCTTCTTGTCGGCGATTGCCTGTCCCAGTCCCTGGCTGATAACTATCTTTTCCAGCCTGGGCACCTGCATCACAGTTTTATAGCTAAACTGCTTCATCAGTGCAGGTGTGATCTCATTCTTATACTTAGTCTTTAATGCAGGCGTGTACATTACTTGATCTCCTCTCCTGATTTTTTGGAAAAACGCACTAATTTGTTCTTGGCATTCAGTCTGCGGCCTATGCGTGTTGGCTTGCCGCTTGTCGGGTCAACCACCATGAGGTTGGAAAGATGAATGGGAGCTTCCTTTTTAAGAATACCTCCCTGAGGTGCCTTGGCGTTGGGTTTGGTATGCTTTGATACCATATTAACTCCTTCTACAAGTGCTTTATTCTTATCCCTGTCAACTTCAAGGACTCGACCCTTCTGGCCTTTGGATTCACCGGCAATGACAGCCACTGTGTCTCCTTTTTTGATGTGTAATTTCTTCTGCATCGGGTGTCAGTTTAAAAAATTATAACACTTCAGGTGCAAGTGAAACGATCTTCATATACTTGTCGCGCAGTTCCCTGGCGACAGGGCCGAAGATACGCGTACCGCGAACCTCATCAGTGTTGGTAAGCAAAACCACGGCATTGTCATCGAAGCGGATATAGGAACCGTCAGCGCGGCGTATCTCTTTGGTCGTTCTTACGACAACCGCCCTGCTCACTGTTCCTTTTTTTGCTTCACCTGACGGCAGAGCGCTCTTCACCGAGACAATGATCTTGTCACCAACGCTGGCATACCTTCTTTTGCTTCCGCCAAGCACCCTGATGCAAAGTACCTCTTTGGCACCCGTGTTGTCGGCAACGGTCAACCTGCTTTCCTGCTGTATCATAATTACTTAGCTTTTTCGATTATTTCCACCAACCGCCAGGCTTTGTTCTTGCTCAGTGGTCTGGTCTCCGATATACGTACCGTATCACCTATATTACATGCGTTTTCCTCATCATGAGCCATAAGCTTTTTCGTCTTGTTGACGAACTTGCCATAAATGGGGTGTTTGACCTTTCTCCTGATGGCAACAACAATAGATTTATCCATCTTGTTACTGACGACAACACCTATACGTTCTTTTCTAAGATTCCTTTCCATGCTGGTAACGGCTATTTTGTTTTCACATTCATCGCTCTCTTGCGCTTCTCTGTCATGAGCCTTGCAATTGTCTTCCTGCTCTCCTTGATCTTCTGCGGATTTTCAAGCGGAGAGATCGCGTGGTTTAGCTTCATGCGCACGAGGCTGGTCTTCTCGTTGTCAATACGTTCAAGAAGCTCCTGGTTACTTAATTCTTTTATCTCTGAACTCTTCATCACTCTGTTTTTTTATTGCTGGACGTAATCACGGCGCACCACGAACCTGGTAGCCACGGGAAGTTTCTGAGCTCCGAGACGGAGTGCTTCCTTGGCCACTTCGAAGGGAACACCTTCAGCTTCAATAACTATTCGTCCCGGGGTTACGGGAACAACGAATCCTTCAGGAGCACCTTTTCCTTTACCCATACGCACCTCAGCAGGTTTCTTTGTTATGGGTTTGTCAGGGAAGACGCGGATCCA